>DPLR01000644.1 GCA_003541895.1 Cytophagales bacterium
CCGAGTGCGTGATGCTCAACAAGGGACCTTTTGTTGTAAAGACGGTGAAGACACTAGCTGATATTTTATTGAGGCATGCTTCGCATCGCGATAAAAAAAGATATATCCACCGACCGTTGTCAATTGCCAGTTATTTTATTGAGCAAAAAGAAATGTAGCTGTGAAAATTATTAAATGAAGTTATCTCGTGGACCGAATAGATGTGCGTGAAAAAATAATTTTTTTTTGATTTGGATTGAGATGGGTTAATGAAAAAAGGGAGATCAGTTGATCTCCCTTTACTTTTTAAAAGTTTTGTCATTACTTCTTTTCGTTCCAAGGTGGCGTAATGCCGTTCATACGCGCGTAAGCAACGAGTTGTCCTAGGTGTTCGTTGCTATGTCCAACTGCAATAAGCACATCAGACATCTGTGTATATTCGCCCGGGAAAGGGAATTCTACTTTCTTGGCAAAGTCGGCATCTTTCATATTTTTTATTGCAGCAATAATAACTTCATACGATTGCTTCAATGCAGTAGCGATGGCTTCCTTAGTGTTTAAATCTTTTTCCATGGTGCCCATTTTTATTCCGTCAGGAATTTTTCCACCAATCTTAGAAGCAAACATGAAGTTAGCTTCAGCAATGTGCGCGAAAGTTTCAGCAAACGACCGAACTCCAGCTTGGGGAGTCCAACTGTATTTATCTGCCGGAACAGCTTGCGCCAGAGCCATTACCTGACTAGAAGAAAATGCAAGCGAGCCCGCGGCTTCTTTCTGAAGTTGTCCTTGGCCTTGGGCTGCCATGGAGAGTGCCATTACAGCCACGATCAATAATTTTTTCATAAGGTTTTGATTTGTTTATTCGAAGATAGTCAATTACCATTTACGGAAATTTCTTTTGCACGAAACTACCGCATGAGTATTAATTCAATTTGTACTTCAGATTATGCTTTACTTATTATTTATTAGCTAGGCAGCGAAATGATTTCTTTTTACAATTTGCGTTGTTTCCAAAATGCAACTGCCAAAGGCAAACAAAATGTGAGGCTATAATAGAGAAAGACATCGGGTTTGTAGTATCCATCTTGCGGATGGAAGGCTTTTACTATAAAAAAATAATCCAGAACGGCAGCTAGAATTAACCAAGTCACACCAATAATCAGATAGTATTGAAACGAAGTGCTTTCGATTTTTTTAATCAAAACCCACAGGGTAATAATTGTTGCAATAGGAGTGATCACCCAACCGATCATATGCGCAGGCATTATCATAAAGAAAACAATACCAAGAACATAACCCAGCAACCACAGCAGGAAACCCCAGCCTAGTGTGTCCTTGAAAAATGATTTGTCGAGTTCCATAGTTTTTAATTTAACAGTATATAAATGTCATGGTTAGAAATCGATTCTGTTATGCATATAGAATAAACTGGAAAATGATTTGTATCAGGCTCATGGAATGCTAATCAGAGCAACATAATTCCATAAAGCTGCCTGCCCGGAAGAAATTGATCATTTTCGTACAGCAGATTTAATTCAATTGATGCAACCTTCCGTATCGCTGCATCGTCTTTTTACCAATCAAAACCACAGACCATTATGCGCGCTACAATTACCATTGCTTTGTTTTTAATGATCGGTCAGCTGTTTGGCCAAGCAAAAGAAATTTCAACATCTCCTTTTTCTGAAATCACGGTGCAGGGTGCTTTTAAAGTCACCTTGGTAAAAGCATCTAAAGCAAAGGTGGAGATAGACTATCGAAACATTGATCCTAAAAACGTGATTGTTGACACCGATGGCGATGAAGTAGAAATCCGCATTCGCCATCATGGGTTCTTTGATTTTGATGATGATTGGAATTACAAGCATAACCGCACCTATGCAACTCTTACCATTTACTACACCGATCTCAAACGAATTGACATTAGTGAAGGCGTTTCGATCCATGCAGATGAACCAATTGTTGCAAATCGATTAAAATTAAAAAGCAGAATGGGTGCTGAGATGAAACTCAATCTGCAAGTGAAAGATTTAACATTGGAGTCTTCCATGGGAAGTGAAATCGATTTTACAGGCACGGCCGATTACTTTGAATTAAAAGCAAGCATGGGTACTGATGTTGATGCGGCTCAACTAAAATGTCAGGACGTGCGCGTTAGCGCATCGATGGGGGCTACTGTAAAAGTATATGCGGAAAATGAATTAGATGCCTCTGCCAACTTTGGTGCATCGGTTTCGTGCAAAGGAAACCCTAAACACAAATCTACTTCGGGCACGTTTGGCGCTGATTTTAATTAGCAGCAAAATCCATGTTCAATTATTTTGATAACTGAGCGTAAAGTTGTGGTGCATCTTTGTACTCCTTCTCGGCAAGATATTTAAAGTCCTCTTGAGCTTTTTTGATATTACCTGTTTTGATATAACATTTACCTCGCAAATATCTTGACTCAAAATTATTCGGATCTTCTTTGACGGAATTAGTAAACAGATTTAGGGCATCCGTATACAACAACTGATCGAAGGCTATAGAGCCTTCAATTTGTGTTAAACCAGATTTAGCTGAACTGTAATCAAGACGGATATATTGGTTATTGCTTGCCGATTCCTTGGCCTTGATCTTTGCTCGTAAATCAGCAACTTCGTTTGAAATTTCTCGGTATTTTTTCTGAGCTATAAGTATTTTTGATATTTCCATAAAGGCATTGAGCGACTCGAATTTTGTATAAAAGCTTTTCAGTGCATACAATAAGTTCAAAGTGTCCTTAAGGGTGCTTAGGTCGTTCACAATGCTTGCATAAAATTGTTCAGTTTGTGGCGCTCGAAAAATCCGTTGAAAGTCAGCGTTTGCTTCCTTGCTCTGATGAGATAATGACAAGCAGAGAGCTCGCGTTCGGAGAGCTTCTGTATCCGTAGAGTCGGTTGCCAAGTAGCGGTTGAGAAGCTGAATTGCCTCTGAATAATTTTCACGACTTGATTCCATTTGCCCTTTTAGTTTAAAGGCAACAGGCGTACCCGGTTGAATACGCAGCATTTCATCGATGTCGCGGTAGGCAGCATCCCATTGCTTAATCTCACTCAAATAAATACTTCTTTTTTTATGGGCATCAAAAACGTCATTATCGTACTGAAGTGTTTTAGTATAGTATTGAAACGCAGCCTGATGTACTCCGCCATGCTCATATGCAATAGCCATCAGCAAGTATATAGCTGGTGAGGTGCTCATGCGATCAGCCTTTTGTAAATAGTTCATCGCATCTCTGTCACGATCCATGATCATCAAGCAAAATCCTGCTTTCAGGTTAGCAAAAGCTTCTTCACGTAGGCCGTATCCTTTTTTAACTAAATAATTGGATGCAAACTGCAAGTCAATTCTTTTGTCGAGAGGCGTTTGTGCGCCTTGGAATTTATTTTCGTTCACGCTGATATTCTGGAGTACTTGACGAAAATCGGAAAATGCAGCATCAAAATTTTTAAGCTCAGCATATAAATATCCTCGCATTGTTTTCACAAACTGGTTTCGTGGATTGCGGATAATAAATTTATTCCAGTTCTTGAGGCACTCTTCTTTTTTGTCGTTTTCAAGGTATGACATCCCGCGCCAGAAATAAGCTTGGGTGAAGGTTGAGTCCGTTTGCAATGATTTATCAAAATAGGTAAGGGCCTCAGCTGATTTTTTGTCGTTGAAATAAGAGATTATTCCTAGAGCCATGTAGGCATCTGGAAACTTCGGGTCAACTTTTGTGCATTTTTTATAATAGCTCACGGCCGTACTAATGTCGTGTGCTGTTAATGAAATATTGCCCATCTTGTAGTATGCGTACACAAATTTTGGGTTGTTGCGTGTGGCCTCCAGAAATTCTTCTTTTGCCTTCAGTGTTTCTGTTAAGTATTCGTAGGCTTCGCCCAGTGCCACGTGCCCTTCTGCCATCGAGGGATCGATTTTGGTAACCAGCATAAATTCAATTGACGCATCTCTGAATCGACCCAGGCGCATCAAACACTGTCCACGGTAGTAATGCCCCACCCACATTTTGTAATTTACATTAACGAACGTGTCAATGTTGCTCAGTGCAAGTTGGAAATTTTCTTCCTCTAAATAATTGATGCATTCATTTAGTCGTGCTTGGCTTTTGCCGTCCATGTCCCATTTGAATTCAATCTTCAGGGGTTTGCTTCGGTTGATCAATGGGATTGCACTCTGATCAAAATACCTCGTTAAATCTACTTGTGAAAATAGATGCGCCACCGCGGCCATTACGAATAATATAGTTAATCCTACTTTTCTAAGTACCATCCTTTGTGCCCGTTGAAATGCTTATATAAAGTTGAGATTAGATGAATTTAACGAGTGAGCGTTACTGTTTGCAACTCGCCATCTTGATAGGTTTCGGTTCGTAGTGTTTTGTCATCTCGTCCAAAAAATAGTTGTGTTCCATTTTTCTTGCCGTTGACGTAGCTAATGGTTGATTCTGTTTTTCCATCTTCATAATACCAGGTCCAATCGCCACTTCGTTTATCTTCATGGAATGAACCTTCCGCACTTGCTTGGCCACTTTCAAATAGCGTTTGAAAATTGCCTTCGAGAAGTCCGTTCATGTAGTTGCTCTTTTGGACTACATTTTTTTCCATAGAAAGCACTTCCCATTCGTGTGTGCGCAAACCTTTTACTATTTTTCCTCCTTCTTTCACCAAGCCAGTAGAGTCATTGTGATAATTTTCGTATTCGCCATCACCATTCACAACCATTGGCTTGCCATTGAATGACCATGAGTTGATGACGTAATACATTCCGTTTTTGAATTCACCTTCTTCTAATAATTTTTTTTGTGAGCTGAAGGTTTTCCAAATGCCTACGCGCTTCCCTTGCACAATTTTCCCCGTCTCGTTGACCAACCCATTGGGGTGATAGTTGTAGTACACACCGTTTCCGTCTTTAATCATTTGGCCACCCGCTTCATTCCACACATTACGGATCAATAATTTTCCGTCATCGCCATAATCCGATTCAAGGCTTGGCGATCCATTTTCGAAATAATAATACCAGACTCCGCGCTGCTCACCGCGATGGAATTTTCCTTTCGATTTTATCTGGCCATTAGAGTAAAACGTTTCCCAAAGACTATCGGGATGATCCATATAATAATAGCCTTGCTGACTTATCTTTCCGTTGTCATTATAGAACTTCCAAAGCCCCGTTTGCCTTCCATTGACGTATTGACCTTTTACACTTGCTTGTCCATTGTTAAAGAACTCTTCGTAAGTACCGTGCTGGTTATTTAATTTATAAGAATTTCTTCGCGATAGAATTCCGTCTTCATCGTAAGACTCCCAAGTGCTGTCTTGTTTGCCTTCTTTGAAAAATCCTTTTTGTTGGAGGTTGCCATTTTCCCACCAATATGTCCAGATGCCAGTCTCCAGTCCATTTTCAGTGGCGCCCTCATAATGTTTAGCGCCAGACTCGTATTTATACGTGATTACACCGCCCGAATTTTTGAAAAGGAAATAGACCGAGAGCGAAAGCACCACAAATAAAATAGCAACCGTTGGAATTCTGAATTTTGCAAAAAGCAATGAGACAGGTTGATTAGATTCAATGTCATGTAGATCTTGCGATGAAATTTTTCTGAATGCGAATTTATATCCTTCGTAGCCTGCAATTCCGTAGAACAACAAATCCATAGGAGAGAAGGCTTCTTTTAAAATTTCAATAGTCAGGCTTACGTTGAGAAAAGAGATCACATCCAGGTATCCTACATTTTGTTCTTTTGCGATAAAGGCCACTTGACTGAGAAGATTTCCAAGCGTACAGCCGATTAACGCGAATACTACACCAATAACACCGAAAATTTTATCAACGCCTGCACCATAATAACGTACACTAAATCCAACAAGTGCACCAACCCCAATGGCCATGTAGCCAATTTGATATTTTGTAGATACTGTAATCAGTGCCCAAAGAACTGCACCAACAAGGGCAGCTGCCGATGCTCCGACAATGGCAAAGAAAATATCTTGCTGTTCGCGAAGTTTAGTTTTAACCTCATCCGACAAATCGCTGATGGAATAGGTTGAGTCATCGATGATGGTTTGTTGAACTTTGCGTTCATCTACATAGTTTTCGCAAGAGCCTTCAAAGGCCGGAGTTTTTTTAGTTATGCCGCAGACAATTTCTAATTGTTGATCAAGTTCGCGGTTCTTACATGTTTTGCAAAAAGCGAGGCGTTCTTCGTTTGTCATTTTGATTTTTTTACAGGCCAAACGTACCGCTTATTTAAATAAGATGATACGGGAAAATTCCCGTAGTGCAAGATTTGCTTTTTCAAGAATTTCTTTTATAAAGTACAACCGCAAAAAAGTGATTGCATCCGTATTTCGGAATGGCATCACCTGCATTTTATGAATTGGAATGTCGCTAACTTTAGCTTTTATAAACAATCACTATGACTCACCGATTGAATCATTTCTTAGTTCACTCTGTATTGATGTGCCTTGCCTTTGTTCTTGTGAGGTGGCCAGCACATTCTCAAAATCAATCGGCTGATTTCATTTTTACCAACGGAAAAATTTGGACCGGAGAAAATGCAAATTCTTTTGCGGAAGCGGTGGCCATTCGTGGAGATAAAATCTTGGCGATCGGAGAGCCAAAAAAAATACAGCTTCTGGCTGATGAACATACACAAAAAATTGATTTGAAAGGAAGATTAGTCACTGCTGGTTTTAATGATGCACACATTCATTTTTTGAGTGGGAGCCTTCTGCTTTCGGAAGTGAATTTGTTTGATGCAAAAACAGTTGACGATATTAAATCAATTGTAATAGCGTATGCGAAAGAAAACCCAAGTCGCCAGTGGATTACGGGTCGTGGTTGGTTGTATGAAGTATTCGGCAACCAACTTCCCAATAAAAAAATATTGGATGAAGTAATTCAAGATCGACCTGTTTTTTTGAAAGCATACGATGGGCACACGGCTTGGGTAAATAGTAAAGCCTTGCAGCTGGCAGGTGTAAACAAGCATTCTATTTTTTCTGGGTTTGGAGAAATTGTAAAAGACGTGAATGGTGAGCCAACCGGAGCGCTGAAAGAAGATGCTATGCAGCTCATAGAGAAATTAATTCCGCAGCCATCGAAAGAAGAAAAACTGGAAGCCTTGAAACGTGGATTGCGTTTGGCCGCTTCTCTTGGGATCACGAGTTTTCAAAATGCGAAGGGATCAGCACTGGATGTTGAACTCTACCAAGAATTAATGAACAGTGGCAGCTTAACAGCACGTGTATCTAGTGCATTTACAATCGATGAAAACACAACTGAAGATGATATCATAGGCTTTACAAAAATCAAAGACCATTTTAAAAAACAACAATTCTTAACTGCGTCCGTAGCAAAAATTACGCTTGATGGTGTAATTGAGTCGCACACAGCTGCGATGCTTTCACCCTACACTGATTTGCCATCCAGCTCGGGTGAACTAAGTATGCCGCTGAAAAAATATCAAGACTTAATACTGAGGTTGGATCGTGCCGGATTTCAAATCTATACGCATGCCATTGGCGATCGAGCAGTACGCGTGACGCTTGATGCGTACGAGTCGGCTTCGAAAATGAATCACACAATAAATTCACGGCATCGGATCGAGCACATTGAAACAGTTGATGCAACCGATCTTCCACGTTTTAAAAAACTAGGCGTGCTTGCAGCAATGCAACCTATTCATGCCGATCCAGGCACAACCAAAATTTGGGAGAAAGCAGTTGGGCCAAAACGATTGTCTTATGCTTTTGCCTGGAGATCAATTCTACAGGCCGAGGCACCGCTAATTTTTGGTAGTGATTGGCCTGCTTGTATTAGCATTAATCCAATACGTGGACTTCACGTGGCTGTAAATCGAAGAACTCCCGAAGGACAGCCTGCTAACGGTTGGGTTGTGAATCAAAAAAATTCTATTGCGGAAGCGATGAAAGCTTACACACAAGGAGGTGCCTTTGCATCATTTGAAGAAAACAATAAAGGAAAAATTGCATCAGGCTATCTTGCCGACTTGATTGTGCTTTCGGAAGATTTGTTTACGGTTGATCCTATGAAAACCCATGAAGCAAAAGTGCTGATGACAATAGTGGGCGGCAAAATTGTTTTTCAAGACGAAAAATTTATTCGCTGATTTTAGCGAAGACCTAATTTGCCTTTGAGCACTTCCATGGTGCAGCACGATTCGGAGTGCATAAGGTTCGGGCCATTGTGTTGAAAATATTTAACTACCGTTTCTTCCTCGCTGGTCAGATCATCAAATCCATCCAATAGAATTTCACGTTCTACAAAAGTCTGTGGAGTAAAATTTTTCTTTTGACGTACCAACACATTGCGTATGCCAATGGCCAATTTACTTTTTACGCTAATGGTGTTTGAGATGACGAATAAAACTTCGGGATTGGTTTCATTGCCTACATTGAAAATGTGATTTTCTTTTTCGTTGAAGACCTGATTTTCGCAATGAATGTATAAAATACCATCGCGCAATTCAATGCTGCTGCTTCGATAGAGATGACCTTCAGTAATGGTTTGCACAATGATCTGGTTGGTGTCATCCAGTTCAATCGTGAACGGAGCTTTGATAAGCGTGCCGCTGCCATCCGATTTTTGATAAAACAGAAAGTAGCTTCCCAGAAAATAATTTCGGATGAGTTCTTGTTGTGTGCTTTTACGGGTTAGTCTTGTGGCCGTGACTTGCGCATGTTTTAAACTTTTCCATTCATCCCATTTGGCAAACTCAACACCAATGAAAACCAGAAGTACATTGATTTTGGTGTCTTTTGCCTTCCCGTTGTTCCAATAACTCTGAAGTGTTTTTCCACTGATCCATGGAAACACTGTGCGCTGATTCGCTAGGTAAGAAAGTAGTCCTTCTTCGTCCTTCAGTTTTTTTTCGAATAAAAATTTTTGTAGCTGGTCTTTGCCTATCACCAGTTTTTCGTAGAGGAGAAAGGGCAATGCGATAACTTTTTCAGAAACTGAACGGTTTATTTTTCGGGCAATAAAATCGAAAACGGTGCGGTTAAATTTTTTCCAATCAAGGCCAAAGCCATTCGCTTGCAATACTTCTTGTAAGCCTTCATTGGTTTCTAATGCTTTCTGGATTCGTTGAGAAATCATGCTGCATCAAACATACAAAATCTGACGCAGATTTGACGGTCAAATTGAGTTTGTTGATTTGACTTTGATTCTATCTTAAAAATCAATTAGTTATAAGTGTAAAAAGGGTTTTAGAGACACATTTTTTTTCATGATCTGACGCAACGACCATTACAACAGAAAAACACTTCAATAACCAAGTATTGATTACCTAACCTTATTTCTGCATGATAAAATTTTATGTCACCCTCGTTTCCTTCCTTGTTCTTTTTTCTGTGCATGCGCAGGATGTAAGAATTACCGTGAAGGGCAAAGTTACCGATGCGGCTGATGGCAGTCCGCTGCCCGGTGTAAACGTTGTTGAGCAAGGCACTTCGAATGGAGCTGTCACCGATGTAAACGGTGAGTTTGCCCTTGTTACCAGTGCATCTGCTTCTATTGTTGTTTCTTACATCGGCTATCTATCACAAACAATACCAGTGGCAAGCAGAGAAAAGATAGATGTGCAGATGAAGCAAGACATTGCCGAATTGAAGGAAGTGATTGTGGTTGGCTACGGTACACAAGAGAAAAAAGACTTAACAGGTTCCATTGCTTCTATTAATAATAAGGAGTTCAAAGATCAACCCACGACTAACGTTGCCCAGAATCTTCAAGGTAAAATGGCAGGGGTAAATATCACGCAAACTTCAGGAACACCTGGAGCTGCGTTGAACGTGAGCATTCGCGGAGCCAGCAACCCACTATATGTTGTGGATGGAATACCGATGATCAGTGAAAGCAATTCAACGATGTCAACTTCATTCGATTTATCGGGCACACCAGTAGGAAGTGGTCAGAGCATCAGTTCTATATCTGACATCAATCCCAATGACATTGAATCAATCGAAGTTTTAAAGGATGCATCGGCTGCAGCTATTTATGGATCGCGTGCTGCGAACGGTGTGGTGATGATTACCACCAAGCGAGGAAAATCAGGGAAGACAAAATTCAATTTCAATTATTACACCGGTGTACAAACGCCCACGCGAAAAATAAAATTTCTCAACTCACAGCAGTTTATCGACCTCATCGAAGAGGCTCGTAAAAATGATTTAGGAATTTACAATGCAGATAACACTGCTTTTGGTGCAGGCTTTGATCCTTCACAACTTTCTGATCCGCTTCACTATGGAACTACGGGTGTGAACACGGTTTGGTTAGATCAAGTGTTGAAAAATGCACCCATCAATAACTATGAACTATCCGCCACCGGGGGCAATGACAAAACCAAGTTTTATGTAGGAAGTACTTTTTTTGATCAACAAGGAATTGTCATCAACTCGGCATATAAGAGATTGAGCGCCCGAATCAACCTTGATCATCAGGCCACCGAAAAACTTTCGTTTGGTGTTAATATTAATGTAGCGCATTCGCGGAACAGAAGAAGCTTCAATGACAATACCTATACTGGTATTATTACGAACGCACTCGGTGCAGACCCACTGATGCCTCCGTACGATGCCAACGGAAATTATTCAGACTATACATTATATCACACCAACTGGCTTTCAGATAATCCGATCCGCTCAGCAAATGAAATCATTCCTTACACTACCACGAACCGTTTCTTGGGGACTGTTTTTGCAGAATACAAATTCACCAAAGATCTCAAATTCAGAACCAGTTGGTCAACTGATTACAGCAACGTGTTGGATGAAACATTTTTCTCTCCCGTCACTACCGATGCACAAGCGGTGAGTGGTAAAGCGAGCCGCTCGGTATTTGAACAACTCACATGGCTCAATGAAAATATTCTCACGTATGCTAAAACCATCGGCAAAGGAAAAATCAATGCGGTTGCTGGTTTCACCATGCAAGAATCAAAGTCTTCCCTTACGGGGATCAATGCGCAAGGTTTCCCGAATGGAAGTGGACTTCAGAATATATCGAGTGCCGCTCTCATCACGAATGCATATGCTTCATCTACTTCTTACGGTTTGGTTTCTTACCTCAGCCGAGTGAATTATGATTACGATGGTAAGTACTTGATTTCAGCAACACTTCGTACCGATGGTTCTTCTCGATTCCCAGTCAACAAACGTTACGGTGTTTTCCCTTCGGCTTCTGTTGGTTGGAGGATTTCGCGCGAAAACTTTTTTGGAAACAATCAAACACTGACGGATTTAAAATTGAGAGCCAGTTACGGACTTACTGGTGATCAGGAGATTGGCAACTACCAAAACATTTCATTCTGGCAACCGGCTCGTTATAACGGATACTCAGGTTTGAAACCACGCAATTTGGCCGATCCGAATTTGTCATGGCAAAGTAACAAAGCGATGAACATAGGTGTTGATTGGGAATTATGGAGCGGTAGATTAAGTGGCTCGATCGATTACTTTAAATCGAATAAAACAGGTTTGCTTACCAACGATTACATCGCGGGCACAACGGGGTTCCCTACCATTACACGCAATGCTGGCGAGATTGAAAACAAAGGATGGGAGTTTGCTATCACTTCTGTGAATGTGGCTACTGAAAAACTCAGATGGACAACTTCTTTCAATATCACGTTCATTAAAAATCAATACAAAGCTTTATCGAATGACGGTTTGCTACTCAGCGCCTATAGCGATGGAAGCCCAACACACGTAATGAAAGTAGGGCAGGCAGTGGGAACATTCTGGGCCGTAAAATATGCGGGCGTTGATCCGGCCAATGGCGATGCTTTGTACTATGACAAGTCGGGTCAAAAAGTAAATGCCTCTGTAATTAATTTCGATGCTGCTGGCATAGCCGGAAAAGCAACACCCAATTATTATGGTGGCATCAACAATACTGTTACCTATGGCAATTTTGATTTGCTCGTAGCAACACAATTCAATGTGGGCAATTATGTATACAACCAAATTAAATCTGCG
>DPLR01000364.1 GCA_003541895.1 Cytophagales bacterium
GAGGTATCTTTGACTACGATCGCAAGATTGTAGAAATTGAAGACGAAGAGCGCATTTCGCACCAATCGGATTTTTGGAACAATCCGAAACAAGCTGAAGCAATCTTGAAAAACATCCGCTCCAAAAAAATCTGGACGGATGCGTACGATAAAGTCACCAAGCTAGTGGATGACCTGGAAGTACTCAACGAATTTCACGAAGCCGGTGATGTGAGTGAAGAGGAATTGGATCGCGATTATCTCACTACGCTCAAATCAGTGGAAGAGCTCGAATTCAAAAAGATGCTGAGCAAAGAAGAAGATCAGTTAGGTGCTGTGATGGAGATCAATCCGGGTGCCGGGGGAACCGAGAGTAACGACTGGGCCGATATGCTCAACCGCATGTACATTATGTGGGGCGAAAAAAATGGCTACAAAGTTTCACAGATCGATTATCAACCGGGTGAAGTAGCCGGAGTAAAATCTTCCACGCTTGAATTTGAAGGGCCATTCGCTTACGGAAAATTAAAATCAGAGATCGGTGTTCACCGCTTGGTGCGCATTTCTCCTTTCGATTCAAATCAACGCAGGCATACTTCGTTTGCTTCAGTTTTTGTTTATCCGAAAGTAGATGACACGATTGAAATTGAAGTGAACCCAGCGGATGTAGAATTGCAAACTTCACGCTCGGGCGGTGCGGGTGGACAGAACGTAAACAAAGTTGAAACGAAAGTGCAGCTCACGCACAAACCAACAGGCATTGTGATTGTTTGTCAGGTAGAGCGAAGTCAACATGCCAACCGTGAGCGCGCGATGCAAATGCTGAAATCAAAATTGTATCAGCGCGAGATGGAGAAGCGCAATGCTGCACGTGATAAAATTGAAGCCGGCAAAATGAAAATTGATTTTGGCTCGCAAATCCGAAACTATGTTTTGCATCCGTATAAGTTAGTAAAAGATGCGCGCACTGGAGTTGAACGCACCGATGCACAAAATGTGTTGGATGGCGACCTTGATGATTTTATAAAAGCATTTTTGTTAGAAGCTCAAGAAAAAGCAACGACTAATTAATTTGGTGTGGAGATTGAAGACAACCATCCTCTCAACATCAAAAGCTGGTCACCAGAAGATAGGCCGCGCGAAAAATTATTGATGAAGGGAACAACAGCTTTGAGCGATGCTGAGTTGATTGCTATTCTCATTGGCTCAGGCACCGCCAAACTCAGTGCAGTTGATGTTGCCAAAAAAGTATTGGCTCACGTTGAAAACAATCTCGACAATCTCGCAAAGCTTTCGGTAAAAGAATTGATGAAAGCCAAGGGCATTGGCGAAGCGAAAGCAATCACCATTGTTGCCGCCATGGAACTTGGCCGAAGGAGAAAAGATCAATCTCCGGAAGACAAGCCAAAAGTTGACAGTTCGCAATCAGCTTACAACTTAATTCAAGGCGACTTGCAAGATTTGCCGCACGAAGAATTTTGGGTGTTGCTGTTGAATCGTGCCAATCGATTGATTAAAAAGAAACGTGTAAGCGAAGGTGGAGTAAGCGGCACTGTGGCCGACCCGAAAATTATTTTCAAACTCGCGGTTGAGGAATTGGCCAGCGGAATAATAGTTGCGCACAATCACCCATCGGGTAATCTTAAACCAAGTGATAGTGACATGAATCTAACCAAGAAATTGAAAGAAGCGGGAAAAGTGCTGGAGGTAGGCGTGTTTGATCATATCATTGTTGCACAGCAAAAGTATTTTAGTTTTGCAGATGAAGGTTTGATATAGTTTGGCTGTTAATCGTTGAAGTACTCAAAACCATTGATTCGCAGATGAAGGCAGCGTTCTGGATCGTTTCTTTTTCATGTGTTGCACTTTTCTTTTTCAATCTCTCCTCGCGCAGAGCAGATGTTAGCGCTTTGCCTTTAAAAGATTCGGTGGTTGCCAAAGTTGTTGCTGCTCCTAAAAAAATGGTAGCGACAGAAGAGAATCCATTTGTCAAAGAAACGATAAACGAGTTTGAGAGTTTCGTAAAGACAATGATTGCCAATGGGCAAGCGCCTGGTGCAGCTGTGGCCATAGTGCGAGACACCAATATTATTTTTCTAAAAGGATTTGGTCTACGCGAAATGGGTAAACCTGATTCCATCAATGCCCGCACTGTTTTTCGTGTAGGCTCCGTTTCAAAAAGTATCACTGCCACGTTATGTGCCGTCTTAGTGCAGCAAGGAATTATTGATTGGGATGATCCTGTAAAAAAATATTTGCCCGACTTTAAACTGAAAAGTGAGTCGGCTACTGAAAAATTGAAATTACGCCATCTACTTTCACACACCGAAGGGTTGCCCTACCATGCCTACACCGACATGGTTGACAGAAATGCACCGGTAGATACACTCATCGATTACCTGCAAGATTTAGATTTGATTGCCGAGCCAGGCAAAATTCATAGTTATCAGAACGTTGGTTTTAGTTTGATCGGAAAAGTGATTGAAGCAGCCACGCATCGGTCATTTGAAGACGTGATTACAGAAAAACTTTTCAAGCCGCTGAGCATGGACGATGCTTCAGCTTCCTACCAAAAAATTATAGAGGACGATGATGTTGCCAAGCCTCATCAAGTCACTCGACCTCGAAAGATCTCCCCAACGTATTTTTCAGTGGCGCCTGCCGGTGGCATCAATGCAAGTGCCCAAGATATGGCGTTGTGGTTGAAAGCATTAATTTGCGAAAAGCCAACGATGTTCCCTTCAAAGCGCATCAATGAAATGTTGAAGCCACAAGTGTGGGCACCAATTCGGAATTATTATTTCTACAAATTGAAAAAAGTTCGGAAACCATTTTACGCGTTGGGCTGGCGCATCTTTGCTATGAACAATGACACACTGGCTTATCATGGCGGTTTTGTAAATAATTATCGTTGCGAAGTTGCGTTCAGTAGAAAAAATAAAATTGGAATTGCGATCCTTGTTAATACACCGGGCATGTTGGCCGACCAGGCTGTGCCAAAATTCTTTTCTATTTATGATCGTCATTTAGATTCCATCAGCCGATGGAAACGCAGACCCAGTTTATGAGCACTAAGAATATTTTTGTTATTACCGTTTTAGCTTTAGTAGCAACTATACTTTATTATTCTTTTCAAGGCGGAAATTCAAACGAAGATTACATAACTAAAATTACAAGCGACCGAAAAGCGAAAGATGAATTCATGAAGTCGGGTAGCCAGTCTCCATTTGGTGAAGAGAAGAAAAATTTCAAAGGCCTGAATTATTTTCCTCCTGATATTAACTATCGCATTAGTGCAAAATTGATTCCTGTTCAAAATAAGAAGATGGTTCTTCTTCCCACCAGCGATGGCAAAGAAGAAAAATATTTGGAGTACGCGTTTGCCGAATTTGAGTTGAACACGCAGCCGTGTAGACTTTTAATTCTTGAGATTCCAGAAGGCGAACACCGAGGCACTTTATTCCTAGCATTTGCCGATGAGACAAGTGCGAATGAAACGTACGGTGCCGGCCGCTACCTTGATTTGAAAAAGGTGCCGGGCGCTTCTTCGATTACCCTCGATTTTAATGAAGCTTATAATCCTTACTGTGCTTACTCCAATAATTTTTCCTGTCCTTTTCCACCCAAGGAAAATATTTTAAAAACTGCAGTGAAGGCGGGAGAGAAGAAATTTCATGACTAGACTACTGTAAAAAATCATTTCTTTTCAAGAATAATTCCTGACTAAGAAATTGTATCTTACCATTCCAACTAACCAACTATGTCTATTAAAATCCGCAAACAAGATGCCCTTGATTATCACACCCAAGGACAGCCCGGTAAAATTGAAGTTACCCCTACAAAAAAATTAAGTACACAACTCGATCTCGCACTGGCGTATTCACCCGGTGTGGCTGAGCCATGCAAAGAAATTGCAGCGAATAAAGAAGATGTTTATAAATACACCAGCAAAGGAAATTTAGTGGCTGTAATTTCAAATGGAACTGCCGTGCTCGGTTTGGGCGACATTGGTCCTGAAGCTGCCAAGCCTGTGATGGAAGGCAAAGCGGTGTTATTTAAAAAATATGCCGGCATCGATAGTTTTGATATTGAGATTAACGAAAAAGACCCCGATAAATTTATTGAAGTTGTCAAAGCACTTGAGCCAACGTTTGGCGGAATTAATCTGGAAGACATCAAAGCGCCCGAGTGTTTTAAAATTGAAACTGTTCTGCGCGAGAAGCTGAACATTCCAATTATGCACGATGATCAGCACGGCACTGCCATCATTTCAAGTGCTGCGTTGTTGAATGCGCTTGCCGTAAATGGAAAAAGAATTGACGAAATCATTTTGGTAGTAAATGGCGCGGGTGCTGCAGCTGTTTCTTGCACTAAACTGTACCTCGCACTCGGGTTGAAAAAAGAAAACCTGATCATGTGCGATAGCAAAGGTGTGATTCACAAAGACCGAACGGATCTTGATGCCAGCAAGCGCGACTTTGCTACCTCGCGTAAAATCACCACACTCAAAGAAGCCATCAAAGGTGCCGATGTTTTTATCGGACTTTCAAAAGCGGATTTGCTTACACCCGAAGATATTTTGTCGATGGCGAAAGATCCGATTGTGTTCGCATTGGCAAACCCTAATCCCGAAATTGCTTACGACCTCGCCAAGAAAACGCGCCCTGATATTATTATGGGTACAGGCCGCTCTGATCATCCGAATCAGATCAATAATGTGTTGGGCTTCCCATATATTTTTAGAGGAGCGCTTGACGTTCGAGCAACGGAGATCAATGAAGAAATGAAGTTGGCAGCGGTGCGTGCGCTGGCCGATCTTGCAAAAGAACCTGTGCCCGACATTGTGTTTCAAGCGTATGGTGTTGACAAGATTCAATTCGGAAAAGATTATTTAATTCCGAAGCCGCTCGATCCGCGATTGATCACAACCGTTGCACCGGCAGTTGCTAAAGCTGCGATGGATTCGGGTATGGCCAAGAATCCGATTAAAGATTGGGGTGCTTACAACAATGAATTGCTCAAGCGAATTGGCATCGATCAAAAATTGACTTCACGCATCATTGACCTTGCCAAGAAAAAACCAAAGCGAATCATTTTCGCTGAAGCTGGTCATCATAAAATTTTGAAAGCAGCTCAAGTGCTGCAGGATGAAGGAATCGCTTATCCAATTTTGCTTGGTGGAAAAGAAGAAATTGCAAAGCTGGCCAGCGAACATCATCTTGAATTGGGCGATTGTAAAATCATCGACTTGCGCGAAGAGAAAGAAATGACAGAGCGATATGCAAAAGCTTTGTATGAAAAACGTCAGCGCAAAGGATTGACCTATCAGGATGCGCTTCGCCAGGTGCGCGACCGAAATACATTTGGCGCAATGATGCTTGAGTTTGGCGAAGCTGATGCGCTTGTCTCAGGCCTCACGAAAGATTATTCAAAAACCATTTTGCCAGCGCTGCAAATTATTGGCATGGCACCTGGTGTAAAACGCGTAGCGGGTATGTACATTATCATGAATAAGAAAGGAACATTTTTCTTTTCGGATTGTACGGTGAATGTTGATCCTTCGGCAGAAGAGTTAGTTGGAATTATCGGACTTACTTGGCGCGGAGCGAAGTTCTTCGACATTGAGCCGCGAGTGGCTGTGTTATCGTATTCAAATTTTGGTTCGAGCAAAGGAGAAATTCCTGATAAAGTGAGAGAGGCCGTGAAGTTGGCGAAAGCAAAATATCCCGACCTGGTGATTGATGGAGACATTCAAGCAAACGTTGCATTTGATACCGAGCTGCAACAAGAAATTTATCCGTTCAGTGCGTTGTCGAAAGAAGGAGCGAACACACTTATCTTCCCGAATCTTGCCTCGGCAAACATTGCCTATAAATTATTGATGGAAATTGGCGGAGCCGAAGCCATCGGCCCGATTTTGCTGGGCATGAAAAAACCAGTTCACATTTTACAACTCGGCAGCTCCATCAGAGATATTGTAAACATGGCAGCCATTGCTGTTGTGGATGCACAGCTGTATGAGAGGAACGAGCATTTGTAAATCTTACTGAAATTTCCGAATCAAAATGTTACCGATTTGGTAACATTTTGTATTTTTGTAGTTCATGAGAGTAATCGCTGTAAAAACTTTGCGTGAGTACATCAATAAATTTCCAAAAGTTAAACAAGCTGTTCTTTCGTGGTATGAAGAAGTAGAGTCTGCCGAATGGCAAAACCCAAATGATTTAAAAAAGCATTTCCGAAATGCTTCCGTAATTTCAGGTAAGAGAGTAGTCTTTAATATTCACGGAAATTCATTTCGACTGATTGTGGATATTGAGTACAGATTAAAAATAGTATTTATTGTTTGGTTTGGTACACACGCAGAATATGATAGGATTGATGCTAATAAAGTAAGTTATGATAAAACCCATAAAAAATAATAAGCAATACAACGAGGCTTTGAAAGCAATTTATGGCCTTATGCAAAAAGATATTAAACCTGAGACCAGAGAATCGGATAACTTAGAAGTCCTTTCTATTTTGGTGAAGGAGTATGAGCTAGCGCATTTCCCTTTGCCTAAACCTAATCCTATTGACGCGATTAAGTTCAGGTTGGAGCAATTGGGGATGAGCGAATCAGAGTTGTCATCAATCATTGGTCACCGTTCGCGTAAATCAGAAATCCTCTCAGGAAAAAGAAAGTTGAGTTTACAAATGATCAGGCAATTGAATAAAAAATTAAAAATACCAGCTGAAGTTTTGATTCAGGCGTATTAGGTTTTATTAATATTTCCAACTTTCAATTACCCTCAATTTAAGAATCGTGATTAACTCAATCTTCATCCATATCCTTCTTCATCTCTTCCGGATCATCCAGCTTCGGTGATTGAATTACTGCTTCCCAATCAAATTTTTCATGGAGTGGTGTGAGCGCTTTTACCGGATCGAAAATTCTTTTGTCAACGGGCAAGGCGTTGTAGGGCGTGAAGTCAGGTTGGTTGGTGAAACAACTTTGCAAGGAAGAAGCACCTTCATCGAATTGATTCAAACTTGGTATTCTCAAAATTTTCCAAAAGGTTTTGAAGATACTTCCGAAGCTGGCATGTGTGTGATCAACTGCATTTCTTTTTGCGTAAGGAGAAATCAACATTAAAATGCTTCGGTGCGCATCGATGTGATCGCGGCCACCTTGCGCATCATCCTCGGTCACAACAATCAACATATTTTTCCAATACTCTGTGTGTGAAAGAAATTCAACAACACGCCCGAGCGCAAGATCATTGTCGGCCATGTAGCTTTGATGAAACCCAAAACCTGCGTTGAGTCGCTCTCCAGCGCCATGGTCATTCAGCAATTGAAGTGTGAGTACCGAAGGTAATTCCATCTTTTTATCAAGATATTTTTCCTTGATTTCTTTGATAAAAATATCAGCACGAAACTGATCGGGTATGGCCATGTTGAAAGTGGGGAACATTCGCGAAGTGCGATCATATAACGGCCCTGGTAGCGGGTAATTCACCAGATAACGAACGCCCCCGTATTTAAAAGTGGAGTCAGCAAAACTCCCAGCATCAAACTCAACACCAAACCCAAAATTGTAAAATTCTTTT
>DPLR01000653.1:0-154 GCA_003541895.1 Cytophagales bacterium
CATACGGTTTCTCCAGTATCATAATCGTGAACTAAATTCTCGCTACCGCACTCTGGGCACTTGTCTGCCAAGCGCTGTGCTGTTTTAGGTGTTTCTTTTTTGCTCAATTCTCTTCTACCTCGATTTTGGTATGCGTAGAACCGTCACCATAGGC
>DPLR01000653.1:426-2614 GCA_003541895.1 Cytophagales bacterium
TGGCTAGAAAATAGTACATTCGGCCCGCGCAAACTAAGCAAAGGAACCGATTTAATATTTAAGCTTTGTGGTTTATTAAACCTATTGCACATAATGGCTTCGAATTGCCCAAAATGATGGTAATTCATTGATGGAAAAAAAGATAAGAATATGTAAAAAAACCTGAATCTGCGCGGCAGAAAACCATGATTTTATTCATAATTTCGGCAAAATTCAAGAATCCGAAATCCAAAAATAGATTCAAAATCCCCTAAGAGAACACTTATTGACAAAAAGTGACCCATTAAACCTCTAACAATAAATTAACTTCTGTCTACTGTCTAATCAGTTTTGAATAGGTAGACCTAGTCATACCCTACCCAGTTTTATATCAATTTCAAGAAAAAAGGGAAATGCAGGTGAGGGCTCCACTGTCACTAGGGTTCAAATTCCTCCCCTCCAGCTATGCCTTCGTTTTCTCATTTAATGCAAACGTACATTAGTTATCTTTAAAAGCCAAACGGCTAAGTAAAAATGATGAATATGAATCTTATTGAAGTCTTAATCATAGTGTTTTGCTTAATTGTGCTTATTATTTTAGTTTCTAGCATGTTTCGCTTGAATATGCCTCGCAGGGTAAACTTAGAAGGAATCGAAGACCCAAAAACGGCGGAAGCCTATGACCGCATCAGTCGAATGCCCCAGTTCAAACTTATCAGGCGAAGCTTCGTAAAGAAACTCAAGAAGTACTGTACAAAAGAAACAATCACCGACATTGGATGTGGTCCAGGATACTTGTTGCAATCTGTGTCCAAAGAATTTCCAGAAAACAAGCTGGTGGGCGTGGACATTTCCAAGGAGATGGTTGAGAAGGCAAAAGCTAACTTTGCGTCAATGGGATATGGTGAAAGAATAGAATTCAGGCAAGGCGCTGCTGATTATCTTCCCTTTGACGATAGCACTCAAGACTTCATAGTTAGCACGTTTTCACTTCATCATTGGGCTGATCCTGAAGCGTCATTCAAGGAGATTTTCCGCATTCTCAAACCTGGAGGACAAATGCTGATTTTTGATTTCAGAAGAGATGCCCAGCGACTGCTCTTTTATCTCATATGGTTTGCTCAGAACGTGGCCCTCAGAATCATGGGAATAACGGCAATTAGAAAAATAAACGAGCCGATGGGTTCCTTGTTGGCAAGTTATACCAAAAAAGAAATCGGAGAACTGATAAAAAAGACGCCGTTTAAAGACTACCAAATTGAAGGCAAATTAGGATGGATATACCTGTATGGAAAGAAGGCAGAAAACGCACTATAATTATCGTTAATTAGAGACAACCGAATACGAACTTTCCACCTTTACCAATTTGCGGCATATTTTTCCCCAGCTTCATTAATGCCCTTTTTAGAAATTTAAGGCATATACTCAATCTTAAAGACGCAAGTAAATTTACAGCGTTAATCTTCCATGGGCTCTTTCCCATTTGTGAGCGTTAATTAGGTACTTTTCATATCCGTTTTGTCTGATAAATTCAAGTTGTTTCTTGTACTGTTTATATTTCCAGCCGTTCTTGTTCCAAAATGCTTCTAAAACCTCACATGGATAATCAGGACAATCAGCGCAAGTTTCAAGTTTTCTCTCCACAAAGCAGCAGACTTTCATCCTGCATTTTGCTTTGCTTAGATCTCTAATACCTGACTTGTACCCTAACTTGCAACCAAGACAGGTTCTTTCATTCGGGTATTTTTCTTTCTGCCAGTTCATGCAGGTTTTGCAGTATGCACCGCAACATCCAATTTCGCTGATAGTCATTTGTACCGCAAACACCTTTGTTCTCACAAATTACTTAGTTTTTTGGGCGGATGTCAACAATTTAACCTAAAATTTAAACGGACTCCTTGATAAAGGAAGGTTCAATTAAAAAAGGGGAAATGTGGGTGATATCTCCACTTGAGCGTAGGTTCAAATCTTCCCGGTCCACTTGGTGCGGGACTGATATGCGCACCTCTGAGCTCTCTCTTATGTTTGAAGAAATGATCAAATAAGAAATTAAGTTGGAAACAGCACCTTCTAAATCAACGTACGTAAGCTAAAAATAGTTCATTTTAAACACTTTGTATATCCCGTTATACTGGGTAGAAGAACAGGTTTAACTAAGAATAGAAACACACAGAAACCGTGTGTTAACAATAAATAAAGCAAGTGTTAT
>DPLR01000022.1 GCA_003541895.1 Cytophagales bacterium
AAAGAGGTGATCGATGCTGCTTTCACGATTGTAAATATTCCAAGTAATCTGCGAGTTTCAATAGTTGTTGAAGAGGGAATAAAGCCACTTTATTCTGATGCCTCAATGCTAAAGCGTGTTTTAGTTAATTTAGTTCAAAATGCGGTTCAGGCAATGCCAAATGGCGGTAAACTGACACTTAACGCCTACATTAAAGAAAAAAATGTGGCTATAGCCGTTAAGGATACAGGAGTTGGCATCCCTGAATTGATAAAAGACAGACTTTTTACTCCAATGTTCACCACAAAATCGAAAGGACAAGGTTTCGGATTAGCAGTAGTTAAGCGGATGACTGAAGCTTTAGGCGGCACAATTGCTTTCCAAAGTCAAGAAGGCAAAGGGACCACTTTTACTATTTGCTTACCGGCTCCAACTAGTTAGGCAACCGAGTCAAGATTAAGCTAATCCCAAGTTCAACATTTACCCCGCCGATAAAATAATGAATTGTGCAGTTTGCTAGATTCACTAAGCATTCTATTATTATCCTAATGTTGTGTTTTTTTATCTTCTGAATAATACAAAAAACAGACTAAAAAGAACGTCTGATTAAGCCTAAAGCAAGCTTATATTCAACTATCTATCTTAAACAAACGGTGAAGAGAACGGACAGAGAAAAATCCAATAAACTATCTAGGACCTCCTCACCGAATAAACAAATCGTTGATGTCAATCAAACTAACACAGATTCACCGTTTCAACGTTTTATTAAAAGCGTGACTATAGATTATGAAAAATGGCATGATGGCATGAGTTATGATTTAGAGGCGATAAAACAAGCGTCTCCTAATGAAAGCGGAAAAATTGAGCAGATTTTGGTCGACCACATCCCAAAGGATTGGCGAGACATCGAAGCACTTGCCCAAATCGACACACCCAATGCCCAGAAAGCCATCAAGAAAGCAGTCAGAGACCCAAATCCTAAAGTGCAAATAGCAGTTGCTAGATTCGCACCAAAACTAATATCAGACAGACAAAAAACCCAATCTCTTGTTAGAATATTGCAGAATGAAAAAATTTTTGATGGTCTTTCTCAAGCTCTTGACGAGGTTGAGGAGTATCATCCAGAAGAAATCACAGAAGAACTCATCAAGGGGTTATTGAGTCGAGAAGGTGAAGTTGCCGTCCTCTTCGCAGCTATGCTCTTCTACATATACGGTAAGGCAAAGGAGCCTTTTGACATGAATCAACGGCCTTTCTTTCTAACTTTTAACACGAAAAACAAAATAGAAAGGTTGTCTGCATTTTTGGAACTATGCAAACAACTGAAAATCAACCCCGAAAAATACATAACCAAAAACAAATAAGATTAATGAAAAGAAGGTTTTAACGAGCTCGAACGTTTTTCTTGCGTTTTTAATCTGAAAGAAAAAATGGGAAACATAAAGCCAGACATTTGTCTATTACTACTTATGTTCTTTTAAAACGGTCATGGGTGACGTGCTAGTATCAGCGATACCTGGAATAGCTCGGAGAACTTCACCGACGAAGTGAAGGCTATTTTCATTGCTATCTGCTTTGAAGAAAATGACGAAATCCCAGTATCCATACAAGCTCCATGAAGACTCAATTATTACTCCTTTCATTGGTTCCGTAGGCATCTTTTGGAATACTTCCCAGAACTCGCCGCCTTTTCCTGAAATCGTTTTAATTAAAACTTGATATTTCATCATGTTTTTTTCCAATTTAGAACCCAATTCTTATTTCTGCAAAAACAAGCCTTTAAGACTCTGTGATTGTATACCAGCAACCACAACCGCTCAATCGCTCCGCGTTAGCAGAGTCAAGTTCGATGGTCCTGATCAAATTGCTTATTTTTACTTAGATAATTGTGCTTTTGTTTCTATAGAATGCAACAAAGTGGAAAAGCTTTTATTCAGTCTAAAATGAAATATGTCACTGAGGCTTTCTAATGTCGTTAGAATCAGGAAAGAATTTGGCTGGCATTGGTTCAATATTCTTAGTGCTTCCGGTTCCATTTTTGAGCCTTGTCGGTATAATAGTAGTCATCGTCGGAATGCATAACTTGTCTAAAGCATACAACGATGAAAGCATCTGGAAGAACACGCTATATGCAGTTATCTTTGGATCTATAGGAATAGTAGCTTCTGGGGTGACTCTGGTGTCTTTGTTCTTCGGTGGGATTTTTACTGCGGCTACATTTGGAATTGGAGGAGCAACAGGCTTTTTAGGATTGTTAGTAGGGCTAATAATATTTCTCTTCATTGCCTTCATATTCTACATACTTGAAGCTGTCTATATCCGAAGAGCATTTGATTCCCTTGCAACCCGATCCGGAGTTGGGTTGTTTAGAACTGGAGGATTACTGCTACTCATCGGCGCAATACTTACAATAGTCTTAGTCGGATTATTACTAATCTTCATCGCGTGGATATTGATACTTGTAGCCTTCTTCCAGATACCAGTGAATTCAGCGTCACAGCAATCTCAAATGCCACCGCCACCGCCTTCGTAAACAGCAATTACCTAAACTTTTTTTCTTTTTTTTAAGATTCAAACTTCTTTGCGAAAGTATTCTCCATGTGGTTGAATGTTGTTGCTGATTTTTTGAACTTAGAGCCGCGTTGTTTTGCGGCATGGTAGCATTTTATTGGAAATACCGTTTTGTATTATTGAATTGATTTCTGACTAGTTCATTAGGCGGTCTTGCTTAACACAGTTTGGCGGAAGCATAAAGTTTGGTTCGGAGGAGAAGATGGCGTTTTGACCTCAGTCGATAATGGAAAAGACACAGAGAGAGTGCCCTGTTGCGAATATGCCAAAGCTGCGACGGGCATGGGAGAATTTGAATTAAGCATACGTGAATGTGGAGACTTAACTTGTCCTCAATCTATCTTTTCAGATCCTTCAGTTTACGAGAAATGCCCATATCGTTTGCAGTACATGAAAGACGGCGTATCTGCGAATCGAACTGAAACAAAGAAGGTTTTTG
>DPLR01000612.1 GCA_003541895.1 Cytophagales bacterium
TAAGAGCACTTCACTGAAAGCCGATGTGTGGCATCACCGCCGCGATGCCATTACTTCGGTGGCGGCCTTCGTTGGGATTTCTATCGCCTGGATTTTTGGGAAGGGCTATGAAGCCGCAGATGATTGGGCTGCACTGTTTGCTTCAGGGTTTATTCTTTACAACGCGTATTTGATTTTCCGCCCGGCATTGGGTGAGATCATGGACGAAAATGTGCATCAAGAATTGATTGCTAACATTCGAAAAATTTCGCTGACGGTGGAAGGAGTCATTGCCACTGAAAAATGCTTCATCCGCAAAACGGGATTGATGTATCAAGTCGATTTACACATAACTGTTGATGCCAACTTAACCGTGAAAGAAGGCCACGCCATTGCACATCAACTCAAAGATGTGTTGATGCACGAGATACCCGAAGTAAGTTATGTGCTCATTCATGTTGAGCCGAACAACTAATCGATCTGTTTTATTTTTTATAGTTCATCAATTACAAAGCGCTCACAATAATTTTTGATAAGCTGCCGTACTCTTCTAAACTCTTCGGTGATTTCTTCTTCTGTTCCTTTCGCTTTCGCAGGATCGGGGAAATTGTAATGAAATTTTTTAGCCCTTGTTGGAAAGTAAGGGCAGCGTTCTCGCGCATTGTCGCACACGGTGATTACAAAATCAAAATCGATGTCTTTGTATTCGTCAACGTTGTTTGATGTATGTGTTGAAATATCGATGCCATCTTCTTTCATTGTGGCAATCGCTCTCGGGTTTACACCGTGCGTTTCAACACCGGCACTATACACTTCGGCTTTGTCGCCAGCGAAGAAACGCAAGTAGCCTTCGGCAATCTGACTACGGCAACTGTTGCCGGTACAGAGTACTAATATTTTTTTCTTCATCATTGTTAATTGCAGCAATCGGTTCCGCAACCACAGGTTTTTGATTTCTCTGCATAAACAGTGATGCTGAAAATTCCTGTCGTTCCTTTTTTAAATTCTTCTAACACGGTGTCATTCAAATAATTTTTCAAAATGTCATCCGGAATAGTAATTGCTTTTTCTTTTTGAATGGTGATGTTACTGAAGCCGTTGGCTTTAATAAGATCAAGGTATTCTTCTTTTTGAATGGCGCCAGAAACACAGCCAGCGTACATTTCGGCATCTTTGCGCAAAGCATCTGGAAGATTGCCAATCAGCACCACGTCAGAGATGCTGAAGTGGCCTCCGGGTTTCAATACACGAAATATTTCTTTGAACACGCCATCTTTGTTAGGTACCAAATTCAAAACACAATTGCTCACGATTACGTCAGCAACATTTGAAGACACAGGCATGTGTTCAATGTCGCCTTGTCTGAACTCCACATTTTGGAAACCTAATTTGACTGCATTGGCTCTGGATTTTTCGATCATTGCAGGAGTAAAATCAATTCCGATCACGCGGCCGTCTTCGCCAGCTTCAGCGCGCGCAACGAAACAATCGTTGCCAGCGCCACTGCCCAGATCAATTACGGTGTTTCCTTTTTTAATTTTCGCAAACTGTGTTGGCAAGCCGCAACCTAACCCAAGATCAGCATCTGGATTGTAACCCTCTAACGTAGTGTAGTCATCGCTCATGATGTTGTACACTTCGGTAGAGCAGCCACCTGAGCCGCAACATGACGATTGATTGATCTCTTTGTCCTGCAAAGCGATTTCGCTGTACTTCTGTTTTACCAATTCCTTGAGTTGTTCTGCGGTTTCCATACTAATTTTGTTTAGTGTTTAACAATTTTTCTTTTCCAGCTTCAGAGAAATGTTGCCAAAATAGTCTTGTAATTTCTCGATGGCTTTTTTGTCGATGCAATAACAAATGGAGTTTCCTTCAATGCTGCCTTTAATGAGGCCCGCGTTTTTAAGTTCTTTCAAGTGTTGCGAGATGGTAGGCTGGGCGAGCGGCAATTCATTCACGATGTCGCCACAAATACAGGTGTCAACTTTAATGAGGTACTCAATGATGGCGATGCGTGCCGGGTGCCCAAGTGCCTTGATCATCGTTGCGATAGAATTTTGCCGATCGGTGAAATGATCTGTTTTGGTAGCTCCCATTTTCGTAATTTAATATTGCAATATTACGATAAAGATTTTCAAAAGGTTCTCTTTAACTGAATTTTTTTTCAAGTTTGTTTAGAGGATTAGATTTTAGCTTCAATTAGCCACAAATGGCCGAATGGATCTTTGATTTCGCCTTGGCGGTAGCCGTACTCATAACTTTGTGCAGGCGACATTACTACTGCTCCCGCTTTCACCGCATCCGACATCACTTTATCAACATCACCCACAAACAAACCGATGATTACGGTTGTTGCGTTTATTCTTGCCGGACTCACTTCCGTTTTTGATGGATTTTCTTCATGAAGATGAAAGAGCATTCCGTCAATTGAAAATTCAACCACGTGAATGCTTCCATCATCGTTCGTGAATCTGCGCAGCTCTTGGGCACCAAAAGCACGCTCGTAAAAACTCACATCCGTTATGCCACTGTAAATATAAAGTTGTGGAGCGAAGAACGTTTGGGTGTTCATGTCGAAATCATTTTTATTTCGCCAGCTTTGTAATGTTTTCTATTTTCAATTTCAACTTAGCTATCACATCCAAATATTTTTGCTCCCACATTTTTAGATTGACCGTTGATCTGTTATAAACTTCGTATTGAAAACCGGGCAACATCCAAGAGGCATAGCCACTGTAAGGATCTGACGAGGCATACAGTGATCGATACCAACTTCCATAAGGCATGCCTTGTTTGTCGATCCATAATCTTTCGAGCGAGAGAAGTTCTGCGTTAATCAATTTTTTATTCGATTCGTTTGCTGTTTTCAAAGCAACTTCAGCATCAGCGCTTACTTTTTTCAAATCATCGGAAGCTTTAAGCAGCGCATCAAATGAAAAAACATTTTCCGATCTGTCGTACGTTTTAGTCAGTTTTTGAAGACTTTCAAAATGAGTTCTCAAATCTGTTCCATAGCGCTCGATGTTATAAGGAATTATATCAGCGTTGGCTAATCGCAATGACATGATACCAAATACTCTTTCAACGAGAGGTCCCATTTTAAAAGACGGATCGGCAAAGCGTTCATAAAACGAAAAACTATCGTGATTAGAATGATAGATGGTTGGGCCACCTGTGCCTGCTCCTCCAGAAGGAATACCAACATGCATGTAAAACCCGATGTGATCTGAGCCTCCGCCCAGATTTCCCAAAGGCGGTTCTTTCAAGCCACGGTTGCCAAGCCAATGATCATACACTGTCTTTGATGAATCAGGATAAGGCACTACTTGCGTAGCCTCGATCACTAAATTTTTTAACGTAGGACTTGATGACGCGTCAAAACTTTTGCCCGACACTGCGCCATCGGCATTGAAGTAAGCTAAACCTTTTGCGCTGAGCTCATCGCGAAATTGTTCCACCCATTCTGATGAGCCAATCACACCCTGCTCTTCGCAGTCCCAATGTGCAATCTTGATTGTGCGCTTTGGTTTATATCCTGCTTGCGCCAACTTGCCAAGTGATTCACTCAAGGCGAGCAACATAGCAGTGCCACTATTTGGATCAGTTCCGCCAAAGCCCCATGCATCGTAATGCGAACCCATCATCACCCACTCATCCGGAAATTCAGAACCAACCATTGTCCCCACAACATTATATACCCTTTGTATCTCTCTTTTTTGATATACGTTCACACGTACTTTTAAATCAGGTCCACCTTCAAGTCGATAGGTGTAAGGCAATCCTCCTTGCCAACCGGTGGGCACAGGTTTGCCTTTCATCCGTTCAATAATTTCTTTAGCTGAACCATACGGCAAAGGCAATACAGGAATGTGGTGCATGCCCGTAACTTCTTCTGGTTTTTTGCGAACGATTTTCTTTTTGCCATCCAGTGGAAGTGCTGGCTCAAACGGAGTAAGTGGATCGCCCATCCAATCGAGCGTGAGCAACGAACCGCGTTGAATATCACTTTCATTATACATTGGGCCTTCCGGATAAACGAGTCCTTTGGCATAGCCACTGTCTCCCGGATCGGTAAAGATGATCAAGCCAGCAGCTCCGGCTTCTTCAGCGTATTTTGCTTTATACCCACGGAAGTTTCCGCCATAGCGCGCGATGACAATTTTTCCCTTCACGGAAATACCAAGCGTCTCTAACTTTTTGAAATCTTCAGGGCGACCATAGTTGGCGTAAACTACTTCAGCCGTAACATCGCCCGTGCCAGAGTAGGCATTGTAACCGAAATATAAATTTGGATCGGAAGAGAAGGGATCTTCTTTGTGAATGTATTCTTTGTTGTTGAGCGGAACGCGGATAGGCTCCACAATTTCAGCGGCAGCCGATCCCGGCATTACAGGCAAATAAATATCGTAGGGAAAAATTTCTACCTGGAAGCCTGCCTTGCGCATGACCTCGGCCATGTAATCGCGTACGCGCTCGTTGGCTTTAGAGGTGGCAATGTGTGGCCCTTTCGTGAGGTTTCTCAAATGATTTTTGTAACGCTCGCTCTCTTGTTGATTGAAGAAAAAGGATTCGGTTTGTTTTTGTTTTTCGGCATTGCCTGACGAAAAACCTGTGAGCGTTTGTGCAGATGAATGCAGGCTGATAAGCAAGAAAAACCCAACGATATATTTCATGTAAAAAATTTTAGTTCTGGAAGAACGGAAAAGTTTTACAGATCAGGAAATGAAAATCAATGGAACGGTGAAATAGGTGGATATTTTTATTCAACAAAATGCCAGCACACGCCCGCGATGTCGATAAGGTTTACTTCTTTGCCATACGGTTGCTGAGTCACCGCCCCGAGTTTGATGTTAAACTTCTCAGGTAATTTTTTTTCTAATACGTGTGCTCTGAATTCTTCCACATTGTCTACGTTGACTGTGAGCATAAAATTTTCCGCGAAAGGTCGGCTGTCAATTTTTTGTAAAATGAAACGGCAGTTATCTTTTTCAAAGCCAACATAATCACCGGCATCCCATGAAATGGAAAAGCCCAACTCCACAAAAAGTTTTTTGGAAGATTCAAAATCTTTGCCCGAAGGAACGAAGGGTTGAAGTGACGAAAATTTCATTTGACTTATCTTTTAACAAATATAACGTTCGGCAAAAAGTTTTTTAAAATATTTTTGTGATGAGATATTATCTCTATCTTTCAAATGTAGATACCGACAGAGGGGCTTGAAACGGTTACTGTTTATCTCATATAAAACCCTCATTCATAAAAAACTCAACTTTATCATTTTATTGAAATACTAACTATAAAGCTTTAATCAATGCGTTCACAATCTTTAATGAAATCCACTATCTTATTGGTAGTGGTTGTGGCTTCCACTGTTCTCTGCTGGGAGCTTTATTGGCGAAGTCACGGGTACGAAATTAGTTATGATGATACACCGTCAATGTGGGCCGACAAGCGAAAGAGGGTGTACGAACCATCAGAAAGTTCAACTGTTTTTATCGGTGGGTCGCGCATTAAATATGACATAGATATTAATACATGGCAGCAGATCACCGGGCAGCATGCCATCCAATTAGGATGTGTGGGTAGCACGCCACTACCGGTTTTGGTAAATCTCGCTGATGACTCAAAATTTAAGGGCCGTTTGGTGATAGATGTTACTGAAACTTTATTCTTTTCACCAAGTGATGCGCAAAGACCTAAGGAAGGAATTAAATACTACGATGAAGAAACGCCTGCACAATGGGCAAGTTTTCATGTCAATCATTTGTTAGAATCGCAATTTGTTTTTCTTGATAAAGAGTCATTGTCGCTAGGCGCAATCCTTGACCACCTGCCTTTACAAAATAGACCAGGTGTTTTTCATTTTGCTGGATTTCCACCTGAGTTCGAACGAATGAGTTTTGAACGACAACAAAATATGACGAATCGTTTTTCTGCCGATACAGCACAGCGAAATACCGTGATAAAGATTTGGAAGATGTTTGACAGCGACACGTCCTTTCGGCCAACTAATGGAAAAAAACTAGACTCCATTTTTAATCTCGTGAAAACCTCCATCGATAAAATTAAAGCCAGAGGTGGTGATGTAATTTTTGTGCGCCCTCCTTCAACGGGCAGCTACCTAGCGAGGGAAAATAAATATTATCCGCGAGCGCTTTATTGGGATAAACTACTTCAGATCACGGGTTGCCCTGGTATCCACTACCAAGATTATCCTTCCATTAGCAATTTGAACTGCCCTGAAGAATCGCATCTTGATTTGGCAGGTGCTAAAATTTTCACCACGCATTTAATTGATCTCCTCAAAGAGAAGGGTTGGGTCTTTTCCTATTCAAAATAAAATAGTCTAAAACCTTATTTAAAAAACTCACTATGGTTTTTAATTCCTACATATTCATCGTTTTCTTCGCGGTAATCCTAGCGTTGCACTATTTGCCACTGCATTGGAACGTTAAGAAGGTAAATCTTTTGCTAGCCAGTTATATTTTTTACGCAGCGTGGAACCCTCCGTTTATTCTGTTACTATGGATGTCCACGGTTATCGACTATTTTGTTGGGCGTGCACTCTACACCCAGCCTGATGGCTACAAGAAAAAACTATTGCTGGTTGTTAGCTTGATCGGTAACCTGGGCATGTTGTGCTTCTTTAAGTATGGAGGATTTCTTCTCGACAACTTTGTTACTATTGTCAACGTCTTTGGCTGGGATTTTCACCCGGCTAAGCCAGACATCATCTTGCCGGCTGGAATTTCCTTTTACACGTTTACAACGTTGTGCTACACCATCGACATGTATGAGAAAAAAAGCGAACCAGTTAAATCGCTGCTTGACTTTTCTTTGTTTGTAACCTTCTTTCCTCACCTCGTTGCCGGCCCGATTGTTCGTCCACCGCAATTGGTACCTCAGTTTGAAAGCGAGCGGAAAGCCACACAGCAACAATTATTGGAAGGATTGTTTTTAGTTTCGTTGGGCTTGTTCATGAAAGTGGTGCTGGCAGACAGCATGCTTTCTTCCATCGCGAACGATGTATTTAGTTCTGGAGGTAGCCTACCTGCACTCGATGCCTGGATGGGTGTGCTCGCTTTTTCAGGACAAATATTTTTTGACTTTGCTGGGTATTCTACTTGTGCCATAGGCGTGGCAGCATCGCTCGGTTTTGTATTGCCTCAAAATTTTCTTTATCCCTATGGAGCCGTGGGATTCTCTGATTTTTGGAGACGTTGGCACATCACGTTGTCGGCTTGGCTGCGCGATTACCTTTACATTCCGTTGGGTGGCAATAGGCAAGGTAAATTCAGAACGTATGTAAACCTTATGGTTACTATGTTGCTTGGTGGCTTATGGCATGGTGCCAACTGGACTTTCGTAGTGTGGGGTGGCCTTCACGGATTTTATCTCTGGGTAGAGAAAGCCATTGTCGATTTTAGAAAAGATCGGGTGCCATCCATTGCAAGCGTGCCATCGGCTGAAGTTGGTGTATTGGGGGCTCAGCCCGAGCAATTTAAACTTAAGACAGTAAGAAATTTTTTCATTGCCCTATTTACATTTTTCTTGATCAACGTTACGTGGGTATTCTTTCGCGCAACCACTTTTACACAGGCGTGGAATCTTTTAAAATCTATGTTTGGATTAGCGAGTGGGTCGCCTATGCTCACTACGCTTGCAATTATAAAAGTGTCGGTGATTGTATCGCTCATGGTGATTACGCACTGGCTGATGCGAAACACAAAAGTACTTGATGTGGCAGCTAAACTTTCGTGGTGGTCGTTCGGATTGGTTTGGGCTTTTATGATTATTGTATTGATCTGGAGTCAGGAGAGCAGTAGTTCGTTTATTTATTTTCAATTTTAAAATAAAGAGCGGCCTTTGCTCTAACCAATTGTTTTTTCTGAGGCGACTACAGTGGTACCAACGATCGTGGCATGACTAGAAAGTGGGGCAATTTTCTAAGTCTGTAATTAACTTCTCTATTACTTCACGCATTGCTGCAGATGCCATTATTCTCGTTGCCGTTTTTCGTGTTACGAAAGCAGTTGGGCCTACGGGTGAATTTTTATCGGCATCAGTAATATCAATGCAATAGACTTTTTTCTGGTTGTGGTATTTAACTTCTATTTGACAAAGACCATGAACACGGCTATATCCAAACCCAATCAACCGGGCGTCTATTCCTTGAAGCCTGATTTGCAACGTGTCGTTTGAGTTGATATCATTAATGGCGTTTGATTGTTTAAACAAGGTATCAACATACTTACCAAGTTTATAAATACATTCAGGTGCCTCAAATTCTGAAGTGTTGGTAAAATTAATATCAGAACATTCGGTTTTGGATAACCCAAGCTTTGCACGATCATCGTAAACTTCTACTCTAAACCGTGCTTGCTTTAAATCGTGCTTGTTGATGGTTGAATAATATTGAAACTTTTTACCTGGCAGAAAGCCATGCTCGGGCATTGTACGTGGGGGAAAATACATTTGAGAAAATACGGATTGGGTAATCAATGCTAGAGTAAATGTGAATGCTAATTTTTTATTCATGTTCTTAACTTGAACGCCTTTTAAAATAATTTATCTCCAATGTATCTAACAAACGATTGCCATTGTTCCGTGTACCGAGCATGAAAGATTACTATGTTGAATAACAAAGTGATCGTTACAATAGTGTAGGGAACAGGATTTTCTTTCTTTAAAAAGTCATAGGCCAATAGTAGCGTTGAAATGGAAAGGCCAAGATACAAGGGGATAAAATAGTCGTAAGGCTCGATTGTGTTGGCCTCGAAACTGTGTTGTAAAATTCTGCTCACAATAGCCGTAAGTAAAACGAATGAAGTGCCGATCATGTAACGCTGATGTTTGAAAATATCTCTTCTATGTACAATGGCTAGTGTGTAAAAAAATAAAAAAATGATGGGTGTAATAAAATTCAATGATTGTATGTGCGCTACATCTTTAAACGGAATTTTATTTACAGTAGTCAAATAGTTTTGTTTCGTTGCCAAGATCATTGAAATAAAAATCAATGGCGCAGTTACATAGGAAATTTTGCCGATCAGCCGATGTGCTTTGTATTTGCCGTGATGAATCAGATAAGGTTGAATGACTAACATAACAAGCCATGAAACCATTAAAGCCCCGTGCACATGATGTATCCAGTTGAAACCTGTGAATTGAGGAAAGTATTGCAAGTAGGTAGGGTGAAAACCTATTTGAAGCAAAACGAATAAAAACCCCATGGTTAGGTAAATAGCTTTGGTGCTTATGTTTTTTGTTTTACTTGATTGAATCATTTTCTTGGACTGTGGAGAATTGTTGTTTGGTATGAGATTGAGCAGAGCACAAGCGAGACGCTTACGCTAGTTGGAGAATAGCAAATATCTAAGGAGTTATGTTAGACTTGCAGGACATTAACTCTAAGTGAGGATACTTTTTATCTATTTCAGATTTAAGCACATAACCTATGTTGATGCGCGTGTTAGGCTTTTTTAAAAAATTTCGAAGCCTAATTGCATTTATCCCTTTCTGGGGTTTGTATGCTTGATCAAACAATCGCAAATTCTCTTGCGCTTTAACTTCGAATACATCGACATAAATGCAGGCGATCTTATGTACCAGTGTCGAGTCTTGAAATTGCAGCTTTAAGTCGATAAAATCTGAAATACTATCTGTTGGACAATTGAATGTAAAATTGGATGTCGTTCCTGTTGTGGAATAACCAGCCTCCAATGATTTTGGAATATCAATGATTTCATTATAAGATTCTATAAGCCAAATTTCTTGTTGAGTTGAAACTATTTTTGACTTAACTCTGTCCTTTAAATTATCACGATCCCCTATAACTTTCTCTTGCTTGCTAATTGTTGCAAGGATTGTGCGCAATTCTTGATTTAAGTTTTTTAAACTATCGATGGTTTCCAATTTTGCCTTTCTGTCAATAGAAACACTATCATATAAAAATTGTAGAGATTGAAGTTTTAAGAATTTCGTTTCATCTTCATTAAGACGACCCTGATAATAATTGGAAATGACAAACACTCCGATAAATAATGTTACTACCGATGTAAGTGGAATGTATTTAATAATTTTATTGACTTCATTTTTTTTGCCATATATGAAAATGACAATAAATGATAACAAGGAAAGACATACTGGAATAATAAATGTTAAATCTACCTCGAGCATTTCTTTTAGTTTTCTAAGATTTTATTGTTCGATTTCTTAAGCAAAGCAATCAGAGTTCCGCTCCAACTTAGACCAGCAAAAATTGAAGATTTCAAACTCACAGGATCCAAAAGAACAAAAGCTAGTAATGCACCAATTAAGGGTAAGACCAGAAAATCTAGACGGAAATAAAATACGGGACTCCTCTTCGGAAACATTTGTTTAAAAAAAGGAATAGTGCCTTTGAATTCCTCGGAGTATAAAGAAAGGATATGTGCACATATTGCGCCCAACCACGTCTTGAAAAAGACACTGCCCAATACTGAGAATAATATATCAACGAAACTCTGCGTACAAAATAAATTAATGTTGATAGATAGTTAGAAATATAAGAAATATTTTCACGTTTGCATCATTCGGCCAGGGATGGAGCGGCATGTTTGAGCCCGAAGTGGCCCCGAG
>DPLR01000128.1 GCA_003541895.1 Cytophagales bacterium
TCTGAATTGAAGTTCTGTGCCATGGGGCGCTATCATTTTTTCTGTAATGAACGGATTGGCTTTCCAGCAAATGATATTTAAATCATGAAACGTGTCATTCTTCTTTCCATTGATAATGTAATTGAGCGATGTGATCGAAGGAAATTTTAGTGCGAGTTCGTTCAGAATCAGTTCTATCCATTCCATTTTTTCATACGTTACCTGAAGAATCACCATTACCTCACCTGTGCTTGTTGTTCTAAGAGTAAGAGTTCTTAAAAATCCGATCTGCTTTCGTAAGTCGAAAAATGGAATTTGATTTTCTGTAGCAATTTTTTTTACGGACAATCTGATTTCGTTGGAAGGATGTGGTTGCAGAAAACATTCACTTACATCAAAAACCTTGTCGTACATTTTTGGAATATGGTAACCAAGGCCAGGTTCACCAAAATTCAAATTGCTGCTCATCTCTTCTTTGGTAAGCCATCGGTTAGCAGTGAAGGTAAAATCTAATTTGTTGCGATAATATTTTGTGTTTGCTGACCCAATAATTGAATTTATCGGGGGGAGAGCAAGCCCTCCAATCCTTTCAAGATTATCAACCACTTGTTGTTGCTTGTAAACCAATTGTGTTTCATAGTTAATATGCTGCCACGAACAGCCGCCACACGTACCAAAGTGTGAACAAAACGGGGTGCTTCGGTTGGTAGATAGTTTTAGAATTTCTACAGCCCTTTCCTCTAAGAAACTGCTCTTGATTTTTGTGAGTTCAATATTGACTGTGTCACCCGGTGCACAACCTTGAATAAAAATAACCAGATCATTGTAGCGGGCTACACACTTTCCCTCGGCAGCCATGGTTTCGGCTACTATGTTTTCAAGAATATCTCCTTTTTTCATGGGGCGAAAATAACTCAAAGTGCGTGGTTTTCAGGCATCGCATCAAATAGTTAACTTTCGTTTGTAAAATTATGAGGAAGATTTTTTTTTCATGCGTATTGATGTTGGCGTTGCCTGTGTACGGATCGCACATAGTTGGAGGTGAATTTGAATTGATTCATCTATCCGGCTACAACTACCAGTTTAATTTGATCATGTATTTTGATGATGTTAATGGCAGTCCGGGTGCTTTAGATGATACCCTCACCGTTAGGTTTTATAGGAAGAGTGATAATTTTTATGTAACAAAACTCCTTTTATCACTCACTTCAAGAAGTTTGGTTAATTACACTCAGCCTAGTTGCGTTAACACTTCTCTTCAAACGGATCGACTTTTTTATTCTGCTGCAATCACCTTGTCTCCAGATGTTTTCAACCACCCCGAAGGATATTATGCTTCATGGCAACGGTGTTGTAGGAACTATGAAATAACAAATATTTATAGCGATCCAGCAGGATCTGGAATTTCGGCTGGACAAACGTTTTACATTGAATTTCCGGCCGTCATTAAAAATGGTGTACAGTTCGTAAATTCATCACCTCATTTATTTCCTCCACTAAGTGATTATGCTTGTTTGGGTAGACCATACTATGTAAATTTTGCTGGTGTTGATGACGATGGCGATTCTATAGTATATTCTTTAACAACTCCTCTCAATACCTTTCAAGCAACAGCTATTCCCTCTCCGTCACCTGGACCATATCCCCTCGTACAGTGGAGGCCGGGATTTGACCTCCAGCACATTATTGATGGTTCGCCCGATTTAAGAATAAGCCCTGATGGTTTGTTGACGTGTACGGCAATGATACCGGGGCTTTTTGTTTTTGCAGTTAAGGCAGAAGAATACCGTAATGGAATTAAAATAGGAGAGACGCGAAGGGATTTTCAAATGCTGGCAGTGTCAGGTTGTTTAGCAGATCATCCTCCAAAAATTATTGGAAAAAAATTAACGGATGGTTCATTCACGTTTGTGGATGTGATGTCGCTGTATTTTGCAGATACAGTTTCTAATTCCAATAGGTGCATCGAAGTACAAGTATCTGATCCCGATTCTCAGGATCCACTTCATAATTTTTCTGAGAACGTTTCTATCCGAGCTGTCGCACTTAACTTCAAAGGAATAGATGTTAGCCCAATTCTACCATTAGTAACAAAGGCGCAATTAACGAATGGAAGCACCAAGAATTTTCAAATTTGTTTTCCAAAATGTCCTTTTATAAAAGCACCCTATCAGATTGGTGTAATTGCCGCAGATGATGCCTGCGCTTTGCCGATGACCGATACATTAAGAGTTACAGTTGATCAGCAAATACGACCTAACACTAAGCCTTATTTTCTTCCACAAAAAAATATTACCGCTCAGCTTCTTGAAGGAAATACTGCAGCTTATCCTTTTGCCGCTCAAGACAATGAGGGTGACACGCTGGTGGTTGCTGTTGTGCCCCAAGGTTTTCAACTGAATGATGCGGGAATGTCGGTAAACTTTACAGGTCAGAATACGGGCAATCTAACAGGCGCACTGCAATGGAATGCTTTCTGCAAGAATTACGAATTCTTTAAGCAGACTGATTTTACAGTGAATATTTTGGTAGGTGATTTGCCGCCTTGTAACTCAACTAATTTTGATACGGCAGTTTTTCAGTTGAAAGTAATTCTGCCCGACATTGAGCCTCAACTAAAAATATATAGTGAGGACAAGGCAGTTGACCTTACGAATGGATCAGTTGAAGCAAATTTGGGTCATGTTGTATTTGATGTTATAGGTTCTGATAAAAACACTTCGCTTGTCGATACTTTAAAACTTTCATTGGTTAGCATTAAAGGAAGCGATGGGCTTGTTGGTTATGGTTTTAACAATGTGAGAGGCTTGCATTTGGTCGAGTCATTATTTTCTTGGGATCCGACCTCCTCTATTTTTAAAGATGCTAGTTATAACAATGACTACGTCCTAAGGTTTCTTGTTGTAAACGACCATTGTAAAACACCTAAAAAGGATTCAGCTTTTGTTAACCTTCGCATCAAAGACATTGTGAGTACAGACGAATATTTCTCACCAA
>DPLR01000343.1 GCA_003541895.1 Cytophagales bacterium
GTAATGGTAGCATACTTCAATCGAATCTGAATTTTAGTAATATTTTGTAAAGCCTGTTTCATTTGAGTCTGCGAAGGAGCTGAACAAGTGTAACATCCATTATGCCAACCTTGTGTTTCATTCAACACAAAACTGTAAGAAGTCCATGCACCCGTAACCGGATTTGACGGAAGTTGATGAACGAGTGTTGCCGATGGACTGAAGATAACCACATCACCAAAAGAAGGGACTGCATCCGTGCCTGTAGCAGAAACCTTTAAATCAAAACTGATAGATTGATTGTAGGATGCGCTAAAGTTTCCGGAAAATTTTGAAGGCGAAACAAAATAAACATTGGTATTTGAAAGTGGCGCTGTGTATGAAATATAACCTCCGGTATTTCCGCCAGAGGCGTTGTATATTGGAGTAGTATTAGTGAAATTATCAATCACCGTCCAACTCTCATCACTCGATGAAAAATTACTTGAAACCTGTGCGCTTGATTTAACTGAATAAAAGATAAGACCAACTACAAAAAAGATAATTTTCCCTGAAGGCATACAGAATTTAGTTTTGAACAACCCTTGCTCATGATTTTTTATTCACCAAAAATTGAGCGTTCAAAAATCCCCAAAAAAGAAGGAGGGCCTATCACACGATGATGTGACAAAAAATCTAAAGGATACTAAGACCTGTGCGTGAAACCAAATTTTCATTCAACGCTTTGGCTACGGCCTCCGTCTGTGAATGAACTTGAAGTTTTTCGTAAATGCTTTTGATGTGCGTACGAATAGTGTCTACGCTTAAATCAAATTCCGCTGCAATGAGTTTATAGCTATTTCCTTTTGAAAGTGATGTGAGTACATCCATTTCACGAGCGGTTAATCCATAAGGATTTACCTGAACTGGCTTTCGGTGCATTGAAGTAATCACCATTCGAGCAACACTGGGAGACATCGGTGCGCCACCCGCTTTCAACTCCTCAATAGAATCAAAAAGTTTTGTCGATAAATGCTTCTTTAAAAGATAACCAGAAGCACCCGCGCAAATGGCATCAAACACATGCTGGTTATCATCAAAGACAGTGATCATTAAAATCGGGTTTTTAAACCCGATGCCTCTCACTTTTTTTACAGCTTCAATTCCACTCAGGCCTGGCATATCAATGTCCATTAAAATAATGTCCGGCCGAAGCGCTTTTACCTGATCGCTCACTTTAAGCACGTTTCCAAATGATCCTAACACAGTAAAGGCAGTGTTCATTGAAAGCATTTTTTCAATGCTTACGCGAAGCATTTCATTGTCTTCAAATAAGAGAATTGACGTTGGCACGTAAAGCTAATTTCTATTCAAACTAAGTCAACTATAAATATATTTAAAATACCCTTTTCATGTGAGAGGAACTGTCAGGGTTAATGCAGTGCCAGTTTGGGCTGAAGATTGAATTTTAAATGAAGCCCCTATTTCCAATGCACGCTCCTTCATATTTTTTAATCCATTACCACTGGATGCATTTCCTGTGTCAAAACCCTTACCGTTATCTTGGATGAAGAGCAATAGATTATTTGAACTTTGCGAAAACTGAATTGTGATAGAACTGCATTCGCTATACTTAGCTGCATTGTTGATGGCTTCTTTAAAAATGAGAAAAAGGTTTTTTCGTTTAGCAATATCAAGCGATAGGTCTGACAGGTTTTCATCGACTAAAAATCGGTAAGCAATATTTTTTGGTTCAAGAATTTCGGCCGAAAATTCTTTCATCTTAGCAATCGTTTTTTGTACCGTATCATTTTCTGGATTGATCGACCATACCATGTCTGACATGCTCTCCATCATTTTGGCTGATTGATCACTGATTTGTTTGAAATATTTTTTCTCAACTTCGTTTACCGTGCTTTCATTTTGTGCCACCTGACTTATCAAGTTTATGCTTGACAATGTTGAGCCCATGTCGTCATGCAGGTCGCGCGAAATTTGGTTTCTCATCCGCTCTATCTCCATTTGCCTTTTGGCTTCGCTGATGGTTTTGTTACGACTGAACGTAAGCAAACCGATGATCACCAAAAGAACCACTGTTGCCGCTAATGCTACTTGAACCGTGCGGCTCTGTTTCAACGAAATATTTTTCAATTCACGATCCTTTTGCAACAACTCTATTTCCGTTTGCTTCTTTGTGTTTTGATATTTTACTTCAAGTTCTTCAGTAGCGGCCTGATTCTCGTGTTGAGTAATGCTGTCCTTCAAAGCCAAATATTTTTCGCGAAAGAACAGCGCCTTTTCAAAACTCTTTTGTTCTTTAAAAATTTCGCTCTTGGCATTATAAGCATCCATTTCCAAATATTGATTTTTAGTTAGTTCGGCATTCCTCATTGAAGAATCTATATACACGAGGGAAAGGTTGTATTTTTTTAAACTAAAGAGCGCCTGACCTAATGCTGAATATGTATAGGCAAGCTGTACTGCGTTATTAATTTTTTTTGATAGCGTTAATGATTTTTTATAATTGACTATCGCGCGTTCAAATTGATTCATGTCCGAATAAATATTGCCCTGCGCAAAAACAATTTCAGCTTCGTTTCTCACATCTCCTCGCTGACGATAAATCTTGATTGCGCCTTCGTATTCTTGTAACGCTTTGTCTAATTTCTTTTGCTTACGAAAAATCCGTCCAGATAAATTATGACAATAAGCGATGTAGGCATCGTTTTTTTTCTTCTCGGCAATTTGCAATCCACGGGCTAAGTAATCGATCGCTTTGTCGTAGTGGGTAAGAATATTCTCAATGTTGGCAATGTTGAGCCAAGCCCTGGCCAAACCTATGGAGTCGTGAGCAGCACCTTCAAACAAATTTGCAGCCTTAATAAATTGATTAAGTGATTCTGGATAGTTCGCTTCCTCGAGAAAAACATTTCCCAGATTTACGTAAACACCAGCCTCACGCTGTGGATCGTTCTGTTTGATAAATAAATCAAGCGCTGTTTGAAAATAGGCGCGCGCGGAGTCGTTTTTAGATGTACGCAAATAATTAAGTCCAATTCCTTGACACGCCTTTGCGATTTCCGACTCTCACTCAATCTTTTTTT
>DPLR01000464.1 GCA_003541895.1 Cytophagales bacterium
ACCCTTCATAGGCGCTGGTAACTGCGTAACCCAGATAATTATTCCGGATGAAACGGTTGTTTACAAAAATAAATTGCTCACCGCGTTTGCGCTTGGCTAACTCGGGCCTGCCGATATAGCCCGTAATTTTCAACAGCGAAGTTTCTTCTTGAACGGGCGCTAATTGCGATTGATAATTTTTCCCAAACAAATGAACAATCCGTTGACTCAATTTTCCGGCAGGCAAATCGAGAAGCAATTCATCTTCTTGAATCAAGGAAAAAGCAATGGCAGGATTGGCCAACGCAATACGTTGAAACTCTTCGGTGATATGGCTCATCTCAACGCCATTTGATTTTAAAAAATTTCTACGCGCAGGAATATTATAAAACAAATTCTTTATAGCGATGTTCGTTCCTTTTTCGCAAGCAACCGGTTCTTGCTTTTTAACTTCCGTAGCTTCAACTACAAGCAACGTTCCGAGCTCTTCTTCAGGAAGACGCGTTTTCATTTCCATTTGAGAAACAGCAGCGATGGAGGCAAGTGCTTCTCCACGAAAGCCCATGGTGCGCAAGCGAAACAGATCATCGGCTGTTCTGATTTTGGAAGTGGCATGTCGCTCCAAACTCATGCGTGCATCAGTCTCGCTCATTCCTTTGCCATTGTCGATCACTTGAAGCAATGCTTTGCCCGCATCGCGCACAATTAACTTAATGGATGTAGCACCCGCATCAATAGAGTTTTCCATCAACTCTTTTACAGCGGAGGCAGGGCGTTGCACCACCTCACCGGCAGCAATTTGATTGGCAATGGAATCGGGAAGCAGTTGAATGATATCGGGCATGCGAAACAATCCCGAAAGGTACGAAAAACTGAAAAAGCTACGCCTACTATTTTCAATTAGGCATACCGTAATTCTTTTTCGGTTTTGTTAAAGACTACAAGATTTAACTCTGGTGCTAAGATTACACTGACGTTGTCCCATGTGTACCACGCTTTTAATTTTTCCAATTTTACCGATCCGGTTAAATAATGATACCCGTTGCCTTGATATCCGCCTTTAAAATTTTCGAAATCGCTGTGCGAGATGAGCGCACCTACCGGAAAACTCACCACCACGTCAACGGCTGCTTCATTGGTAAAAGTTAAGCTTTCACCTTGTGTTAGCTTTTTGTATTCGTAACGATAATTGTAGGTCAGTGCAGAAATATCTGACAGCACCGCAGAGCCGGTGGGGTAACTGCCTGCGCCTTTGCCAATAAACACTTGCTTCTCTGCGAAGGCACCTTCCACAAGCACCGCATTGTATTCATTGCGAACGGTGGCAAGCATGTTTGTATTTTGAACGTACTGCGGAATGACAAAGCCGAATAATTTTCCATCTTGCTTAAAGGCACGCGCCACCAGCTTGATGGAAAGATTATTTTCTTTCGCATACTTCAGATCCACTTCGCTGATTTTGTCGATGCCAATGTTGATGATGTCTTCCGGTTTCAAGAAAACGCCAAACGTATGCGCTATCGCAATGGCTAATTTAAATTTAGGGTCAAAGGCTTGTACATCAAGTGAAGGGTCACTTTCTGCAAAGCCAAGGTCTTGCGCGCCTTTCAACGCTTCAACATAACTTTTCTTTTCTTCAAAGACTTTGGTGAGAATGAAGTTGGTAGAGCCGTTGAAAATTCCTTCGATGCTTGTGATCAAATCGTTGTCGTAATACTCTTCTAAGTTTCTGAGAATAGGAATACTTCCGCATACGGATCCTTCGTATAAGATGGAACGATCGTATTTTTGTTGAAGCTCATAAATTTCGGTGAGGTGCTCGGCCAACATTTTTTTATTGGCGGTAACTACATGCTTCCCGTTTTCAATGGCTGTTTTTACAATCTCGAATGCAGCCTTGGCGTCATCAATCAGTTCAACCACCACATCGATTTTAGGATCGTTTAAGATTTCACTTTTATCGAAGGTGAAAATATCTTGCGGCAGTATCCTCGATTTGTTTTTGTTCTTCACGCAAATTTTTTTGATCTCGGCTTTGATTCCATGAGTTTCGTTGAGTACGTGATAAAGACCTTGACCCACGCAACCAAAACCGAAGACACCTAATTTTAAATGTTTGTGATTCATTTTAACGATTGATTAAAACAGTTTCTTTTAAAAAATTTCGAACGATATTTTTGAATTGATCGAACTCTACCAGAAAGCCATCGTGGCCAAACAAGGATTTGATTTCTTTGTATTTGGCATTCGGAATATGTTGAGCCAAATATTTTTGCTCGATGGTTGGGAAGAGCACATCGCTTTCAATTCCAATCACAAGCGTTTCAGCTTGTATTTGTTTCAACGCAGCCTCTACACTTTCTCTGCCGCGGCCTACATTATGATTGTCCATCATTTTAGTAAGCAACCAATAAGTAAACGCATTAAAACGGTTGGCTAATTTTTGGCCTTGGTATTGTTGATAAGAGGATGCACGAAAATCATCCAGCTTACTATTATTTTTTTCGAACTGGGTTGCGCCATATCCTTGGTAAGCGCGAAACGAAATCATAGCAAAAGCACGGGCTGCTTTCATGCCTTCAGAGCCAGCACGTTCATCATTTTCTTTCCACGTTTGATCTGCTGCGATAGCCATGCGTTGCGATTCATTGAAGGCAATTCCCCAAGGAGAATGAACTGCGTTGGTGGCTACAGCGATCAGATGTCGAAACAATTTCGGTTGCTGAATGGCCCACTCAATTGCTTGTTGCCCTCCTAAAGAACCTCCAATGACGGTGTGAATTTGTTCTATCCTCAATTTTTGCTGGAGCAATTCAAAGGCACGAACAACATCACGATTTGTTACCAACGGGAAATCATGGAAGTAAGGCTGTTTCGTAAGCGGATTGATCGACAGCGGGCCAGTTGAACCATAACATCCGCCAAGAACATTTGCGCAGATGATGAAATAATCGCGCGGAGAAAATAAACTTTCCGAATCAAAAAAACCTCCCCACCACGAGGTGAAATCAGAACTACCGGTTAAGGCATGACAAACCCACACTACATTATTTCGCTCTTTATTTAGTTGCCCGTACGTTGTGTATTTAAGTTGGAAGCCCGGTAGTTGTGCTCCGGACTCCAACTCAAATTCTTGGTCGTGGTGAAATATGGAATCGACTTTGATCATTAATTTTTTAGAAGAGTTTTTGCAAACGCTTTTTCAAAGGCTTGTACAAAATCAGCTTTGATGTCATCAATATGTTCCGTTCCAACCGACACACGAAGCAATGTCGGCAACACACCTGCAGTGATTTGTTCTTCGTCAGACAGCTGTTGATGCGTTGTCGCTGAAGGTTGGATGATCAACGTTTTTGAATCACCCACGTTTGCCAAGTGACTCACCAATTTCAGGTTGTCAATCACGGCCGAGGTATTTTCTTTTGTTCCTTTTACCGTGAATGAAAGCACAGCACCAAAACCATTGCGCAAATATTTTTTAGCCAGCTTGTGATAAGTGCTGCCGCTAAGTCCCGGATAATTTACAGTCTCCACATTTTCATTTTGTTCCAACCACTGAGCCAACGCAAGCGCATTGTCAATGGAACGTTGCACGCGGAGAGAAAGAGTTTCTAGTCCCTGCAATAATAAAAATGAATTGAACGGACTAATAGCCGGACCGAAATCGCGGAGGCCTTCTACGCGTGCACGGGTGATGAATGCGATGTTGGGCAAACCCAACGGATTTTTCTCACCGAAAACATCCCAGAATTTCAATCCATGATATCCTTCGCTTGGCTCAGTGAACTGAGGAAATTTTCCATTGCCCCAATTGTAGTTTCCTCCATCTACGATTACGCCACCGATGGATGTGCCATGGCCACCAATCCATTTTGTTGCTGATTCAACCACAACGTTTGCACCGTGTTCGATTGGACGGAACAAATAGCCTGCAGCTCCGAAGGTGTTGTCAACAATTAAGGGGAGATCGTGTTTTTTTGCCAAGGCAGAGATCGCATCAAAATCAGGAATGTTGAAGCCCGGATTACCGATCGTTTCTAAATAAAGTGCCTTTGTGTTTTTGTCGATCAATTTCTCAAAAGCTTCTACCGTATCCCCTTCGGCAAAACGCGCTTCAATACCTAATCTTTTGAACGCCACCTTAAATTGATTGTAAGTACCTCCATATAAAAATGTAGTAGTTACAAAATTGTCGCCAGCCTGAAGAATGTTATTAAGTGCAATGAACTGTGCTGCTTGGCCTGAGCCAACGGCCAGCGCGGCAACTCCTCCTTCTAAGGCCGCGACTCTTTTTTCAAACACATCGGTAGTTGGGTTCATGATGCGAGTGTAGATGTTTCCAAATTCTTTCAGCGCAAAAAGATTTGCTCCGTGTTCTGAATTTTTGAACACGTAGGAAGTGGTTTGATAAATTGGTACAGCACGTGAGCCTGTAGTAGGATCTACATCTTGACCTGCGTGTAGTTGAAGAGTTTCGAAATGTAAGTTTGCCATAAAAATATTTTTGAAATGTTGTTTTGTCTTTTTGTTAATTGATTTTGTTAAGACGGATTACGTCTATGGGTTGTGTGCTGAGAAAGTTACCTAGACCCTGTCAGCACCTAGTAATACAAATGCATGTGCTTGGTGCACAACACATCTTCGGCATGCAACAACAGCACGCTTGATCAAATGTCTCTAAGATAAAATGGAGTAGGCGGTTGACGCGCTCGCTGATTTTTTGAATTGAATTTTTCATTTTACTAATCGGTTTATCGTTCCCCGAAGACCTTCTCCGGGGCAGGCTTTAGCACCTTTCTTGGGGTTGCTAGCGCTTCATCGAGCCTGTTCTCTCAGCGCTTCTTTATAAATCGATTAGGCGAGTGGCCTCATCGATCTGATGGCACAAACGTATAGTGATTTGGTAGAGTTTCCAAATCTTGCTTCAAAAAAAATTAAAATTTTGGTGTATGCTCACAAGCGTTAGTGAATTTATGCGGGCAGGGTAACGGTAAAAGTTGAGCCTTCGTTGAGTCTGCTTGCTAAATGGATTGTACCATTCAACCGCTCTACAGCTCTTTTTAAAATGTACAATCCAAGCCCTGAACCTTTAATGCGTTCGGTGGCGCGGAAGAACATGTTGAATATTTTTGCTTGGTGAGATTCGTCAATTCCCTGGCCGTTGTCAATCACCCGAATTTCTATCGATTCATTTTTTTTGCGAATAGAGATTTTTATGAACGGCTCGAAGTGCGCTGCATATTTGATCGCGTTTTCAATCAGGTTTTGTAAAATAGTATTCACAATCACCCATTCCGATTGAAATTCAAATTCTTCAATCTCTTTGATGAAGGTGATGTTTTTGAAGTTCTCAAAATAACTATACGAGTTGATGCACTCATCTACCAAACGAGGGAAATTAATTTTGCTCACCTGTTTTTCGGAATGATTCAACTGTGTGAGTTCAATGAGGTTCATCACAATGTTGTTCATCCGGTTCACTTGATTGACACACAGTTCAAAATACTTCAGCGCAACCGGATCTTTTACTTCGATCATTACCACATTGTGCAAGCCCATTAACGATGAGATCGGGCCTTTCAAATCGTGAGAAATGCGATAGAAAAATGAATCAAGCTCAGCATTTTTATTTTCGATGATCTGATTTTTCTCCAGCTGAATTTTGGCGTCACGCTCCAATGATTCGATGCGGCTTACGGCTTCGTAGCTTTTAATGAGTGTATAATTTTCTTTGTTGATCACCAACTCCTTGTGTGTTAAATGTTTTTCTAAAAAATCGAGTGCGCGTTCGGGTTGGTTTTCTTTCTTTGCCAGCAAGTACAAGTGATAGTACACTTTAAAAAGGATGAACTCAATATGGTACCGCTCTGACAATTCGAGCGCTTTGTTGAATTGTTTTTTTGCCCCATTCAAATCTCCCGATTCCATATAAGCAACCCCAAGCTTATTATAGGTCATGCATAAGCCAAGTTTGTCTCCCACTTTTTCAGAGATAAGAATCGTTTCTTCAAAATCTTTTATTGCTTTGCTGTACAGGCCTAACTTGATGAAAATTTTTCCGCGTCCATACAAGGCAAACGCTAATCCGCGAATATCCTTCGTTTCGTTTTTCAAGCGAATGCTCCGCTCGATGGTTTCCATAGCGAGCTCTACTTTTCCCTGCTTATAATAAATGGCCGATAATGGATTGAGCGCATTTGACTCGAGACCACGCTCATGAATCGCTTTGCTTGCTTCAATTGATTTTTCATAAACCTCAACGGCTTTGTCTTGATCGCTAAAATATTCATAAATCGTACCCATGCTTTTGAGCGTGCGTGCCTGATTGTAGAAATCATTTTGCTCGCGATAAATTTTTAAGCAATCGGCTAAGAGAAGTAAGGCTTGATGGTATTTGTTGGTGCGGTAATAAATACTACCGATGTTGTATTTGGCATCGGCAATGCCGTGGTCATCATGAGCCGACTCAAAATAAGTTAAAGCCTCTATTGAGTAATTATGTGCTTTTTCAAATTCGCCTTGAATAAGAAAAAAAAGGCCAAGATTGTTCTTGGCTTTGTTGGCGAGTGAAAGATGACCTAAATCGTTGAATTGATTTAACAGTTCGGTTGTAATTTTTATGCTTTGTTTGAGGTCAGAAATTCGAAGATCGAAGGCGGCTTTCAATTTTGAAGTCAGCACAGATATTGAATCGGTTACAACAGGTTGAACTTCTGCCATCGGTTAAAGCAACATAGACGAATCTTATGTCTTGAAAGTTAAATTACAAAATCCATTTTCAATAATCTAGAAAATTAGGTCAGCATTCCACCATCCACTTGAATCACTTGTCCCGTGATGTAAGTTGACATTTCTGAGGCAAGGAAGACACAAGCATCAGCAACATCTTCAGGTTTGCCACCACGCTTCAGCGGGATAGCATCGCGCCAGCTTTGCACTACTTTTTCATCGAGCTTGCCCGTCATTTCAGTTTCAATAAAACCGGGTGCAACTGCATTTGATCTGATTCCGCGTGAGCCAAGTTCAAGTGCAACTGATTTAGTGAAGCCAATAATCCCTGCCTTTGATGCGGCATAGTTCGCTTGTCCTGCGTTTCCTTTCAAACCTACCACCGAGGTCATGTTGATGATGGAGCCAGACTTTTGTTTCATCATTGGTTTGGTGGCTGCCTTCACAGTATTGAAACACGATTTCAAATTCACGTTCATGATTTTGTCCCACGCTTCTTCGTTCATGCGCAGTAACAAATTATCCATGGTGATGCCGGCATTGTTTACTAAAATATCGAGCGAGCCAAACTCGGCAACTACATCGCTGATCAATTTATCGGCTTGTGCAAAATCGGATGCGTCTGAGCGATAGCCTTTGGCCTTCACGCCTTTGGAGGCGAGCTCAGTTTCGAGCGCTTGTCCTTGTTCAACACTCGATAAATAAGTAAAAGCCACGTTGGCACCTTGCTCGGCAAACTTAATGGCAATGCTTCGGCCAATCCCTTTGGAGGCACCGGTAACAAGCGCAGTTTTATTTTGTAAAAGTTTCATTTTTTCGTTTGAATATTTTGGGTAGAACATTAAAAGCTAGAACGATCATAAATCCAGAGCCCAACCCTTGAAAGAAATCGCCTCCGGCAGTATGTGTTAGATGTAAGAATGTACCGATGATTCCGGCCACTGATCCACTAATGAGCAAAATAGAATCTTTTGAATTCATTTGAAAAGCAAACAATATTGTGCGAAACTAATCTTTTTTTCCTATCCAAATAATTGAATTAATTTTCAACTTTATTTCGTAAAATCGTAAAATCTAAAATTTGAAATAAATCATGGCAAATTATGATCTGATCGTTATTGGCTCCGGCCCAGGTGGATATGTAGCAGCAATCCGCGCTTCTCAATTGGGGATGAAAGTGGGTGTGGTTGAAAAAGCCGAGCTCGGTGGCATCTGTTTAAACTGGGGCTGTATTCCAACCAAAGCGTTGCTGAAGAGCGCGAATGTTTTTGAATACATTCAGCATGCTAAAGATTACGGCATTGATGTGAAAGACGCCTCGGTTGATTTTGCAGGTGTTGTGAAACGCAGTCGCGAGGTAGCTAGTGGCATGAGCAAGGGAATTCAATTCCTGTTCAAAAAAAATAAGATCGATCATATTGCCGGCAACGGTGTTTTGAAAAAAGGAAACAAAGTGGAAGTAACTAATTCAACAGGCAAGAAAACTACCTACGATGCAAAGAGCATTATCCTCGCTACCGGGGCACGATCGCGCGAGTTGCCTGCCTTGAAAATTGATGGAAAGAAAATTATCGGCTACCGCGAAGCCATGGTATTGCCCGAGCGTCCCAAAAAATTATTGGTGGTTGGCTCTGGTGCTATTGGCTGTGAGTTCGCGTATTTCTACAACACCATGGGTGCAGAAGTGACCATCGTGGAGTTTTTGCCGCGCATTGTTCCAGTTGAAGACGAAGAAGTTTCTAAGCAATTGGAAAAGTCGTTCAAGAAAGCAGGCATAACCATTTACACTAATTCTGAAGTAACAGCTGTTGACACCAAAGGAACCGGATGTGTTTCTACCGTGAAGACGCCTACAGGCGAAATAAAAATTGAATCGGATGTTGTTCTCTCTGCAGTTGGTATTGCCACCAATCTTGAAGGCATTGGCCTTGAAGAAGTAGGCGTGAAAACAGAAAAAGGAAAAGTGGTTGTTGATCAATTCTACAAAACAAGTGTGCCCGGAGTTTACGCCATTGGCGACATCACTCCTGGCCCCGCGTTAGCGCACGTTGCTTCTGCGGAAGGAATTATTTGCGTAGAAAAAATTGCGGGTCAAAATCCTGAGCCGCTCAATTACAATAATATTCCCGGCTGTACCTATTGCTCACCCGAAATTGCTTCCGTTGGTTACACCGAAGAAGCAGCCAAGAAAGCAGGCTACCAAATTAAAGTGGGTAAGTTTCCGTTCACCGCTTCTGGCAAAGCAAAGGCGGCTGGCGCACCCGATGGTTTTGTCAAAGTAATTTTTGATGCGAAGTATGGCGAGTGGCTCGGAGCCCATTTCATTGGCGCCAACGTAACCGAAATGATTGCCGAAGTTGTTGCCGCGCGCAAGCTCGAAACTACCGGCCACGAAATAATAAAATCAGTTCACCCGCACCCTACCATGAGTGAAGCGGTAATGGAAGCTGCGGCTGCTGCTTACGGTGAAGTGATTCATTTGTAATTCAAAATAAATTTTATCGCGACACTTTCTCTCAATGAAAATGATCTTGTTGCGCGACTGAAACAAAAAGAACAGTCGGCACTCGATTATTTATACGATCACTATGCGGGTGCATTGTATGGCGTGGTGTTGCGTGTGATTAAAGATGAAGACATTGCCCAAGAAGTTCTTCAAGATGCCTTTCTGAAAATTTGGGAGAAGATAGATTCATACGATTCATCTAAAGGAAAATTATTCACCTGGATGCTGAACGTAACGCGCAATCTGGCCATCGACCGAACGCGTTCAAAGGAAATGAGTAAGGCACGGAAAACCGATGATCTTGCTATTTCCGTAAATAGAGTAGACCGGCAAGAATATCTTGAAATTCAAATTGAATCCATTGGCTTGAAAGAAATATTGAACCGGCTTTCGGATGAACAACGATTTGTTATTGAGCATCTGTATTTGAAAGGTTTTACGCAGTCAGAGCTAGCGGAAGAATTTAATATCCCGTTAGGAACGGTGAAAACCCGAACACGATTAGCGTTGAATGAACTGAGAAAGATTTTGAAAGTTTGAACACGAAAGAATACATATCGACCGGTATTTTGGAAGCATACGCTCTTGGCGAACTTTCGGATGTTGAACGCGCGGAAGTTGAAAAGAATCTGATTCAATATCCTGAACTGCGCGAAGAGCTTCGGAAGATTGAAGACGCTCAAGAAGCATTGTTGATACAACTCGCTGTGGCACCTCCTTCTTCCCTGAAAGCAAAGGCGATTCTTGCCGCGAAGCCTGTAGGAAAAATAGTGACCTTGCCAGCTTCAAATGTATTTCAATGGAAGTTTGCTGCTGCAGCTTCAATCGTTCTTGCGTTGTTCCTCGGCTATCTCGCATATGATTATCGCGACAAATGGATTCACTCGCAGGTAGCACTCAACGAATTGATTGCTCAAAATCAGCAGGTAGCACTAGATTACAACCGTGTCAATTTACGATTGGATAAAATGGAGAGCGATCTAAAAATCATGAACGATCCTTCCTTCGTCAAAGTCGTAATGAATGGAACTGCCAATGCACCACAGGCTGTAGCGTCTGTGTATTGGAATAAAGAGACCAACGAAGTTTACCTCAGCATTCAAAACATGCGCGAGTTAGCGCAAGAAAAACAATACCAACTTTGGGCACAGATCGATGGCAAGATGGTGGATGCCGGAGTGTTTGATGGAAATGTTTCAGGCTTGATCAAGATGAAGCAAATGATGTCAAAAACGATCACGGTCTTTGCCGTTACCATAGAGCCACGCGGAGGTAAACCCGAGCCAACCGTTGAAACTTTGCAGGTGGCGGGCGCTCTTTCGAAGAGTTAAGGCTACCACCTACGCGGTTATTTTCTTTTTTTTCGCTTCTTCAATGAATCCGCGCAACTTATTCTCTCGTATATCTGTTCGATCGATTAATGGGTTACTTGGTGGAAAATAGTTGAGTATCCTCCTTTCTTTTAATGAACTTAATCAACTATTAACAGATCAGTGTATGAAAATCAAAACGTTTCCGGCCTTTCATTACCTAAAGCCGCGCATGTTCGCTTGGGTAGTGACACTGTTTTTGTTGGCTTTTATTCTATTTAAAATTTGGACGGCCATGTAGATGGGTTCAAATTTTTGATCCATATTTTCTGAGCAATCAGATTCTCAATCCTCATCTTATCGGTTGAGGATTTTTTTGTGGTTTTGCATCCGCACAATCCATAATTTTATGAATCTGTTTACCATTCCGTATGAATAAATTTTTAATCGGTTTTATTTTTTGGTCCATCTTGTTGAGCCATGCTGTTGCACAGCAGAAACAAGATTCTTTGCAGCAAGCTATTTATCAAACAGCATTGCAAAAATTTAAGCAAGAAAATTATGCCGAGGCTTCGGCTCAATTCACGCAGCTGATCAACACCAGTTTTTCAAACAAAGAAGTTTTTGTGAAACGAGGAATTGCTTCGTTTATGCTCAACGATTTTGCAAAGGCGAAAACCGATTTCGATGAAGCCGTTAAAGCTCGAATCAACACGGAAGAACTTTTTGAATACCGCGGCCAAGTGCGGTACAAGCTCGATGACTTTGCCGGAGCATCAACCGATCTCGATAAGGCCGTGGCGATGGGCGCCAACAATGCAGACATTTTTTTGATGTTGGGCAACGCCAAATTCAAATTGGATAATTACAAGGACGCCATCGTGAATTATGACAAAGCCATTAATGCTGGAAAGAAAGATGCTATTCTTTATAACAATCGCGGTAAGGCAAAAATGAATCTGAAAGATTTGAAGGGAGCTGAAGAAGATTTTTCGAGTGCGCTCAATCTCAAATCAGATTATGATAAGGCGTTGGAGAACCGTGCAGAAGTGCGTTATCAACTGAAAGATTGGAACAACGCTGCGAACGACATCAGCCAAATGATTTCAAAGGGGAGGAGTGAGGCTGATCTCTTTCAAAAATTGGGAATCGCCAAATTCAATGTGCAAGATTCAAAAGGTTGTGCCGATGCTTTGACGAAAGCAGTTGCCAAAGGTGTGAAAGACAAAGAAGTGTATCGGATGCTTGGATTAAGTCTCGCAAGCAATGCTTCTTATGAAGACGCAGCCAAAGCGTTGTCTTCTGCTGTGGCCATGGGCGTGAGCGATAAAGAAGTGTTTGAGCAACTTGGAACCTGTCAGTATAAAATCAAAAATTATTCTGGAACCATCGAGTCGTTGGGCAGAGCGGTAGCAATGGGCTCAAACTCAAAAGAGATTTTTCTTTACAAAGGAAATTCGGAGTTCATTCAAAAAGATATCGACAACTCGATCAAAGATTTGGAGAAGGCCATTGCTCTGGGGGCTGCTGAATACGAACCGTTCAGAAATTTAGGTGATGGAAAATTTTTGAAAAATGATTTTGCTGAGGCAATTAAATATTACGACAAAGCAGTGGTGTTTCCGCAGGCCGATGCCGTTGCCTTCAACAACCGTGGCAAAGCGAAATCAACGTTGGGTGATCTGCAAGGAGCGCTTGCCGATTTCGACAAAGCCATTTCAATAAAACCCGATTACAGCAAAGCGATTTTGAACCGCGGAACGGTGCGTTTCAATCTGGCTGATTATAAAGGCGCATCGGAAGATTTGGATAAAGTGCGCGCAAGTGAGGGCGAGTCGGCTGAGTTACTTCGTATGTTAGGGGTTTCAAAATACAATCTCAAAGAGAACGAGACCGCAAAAAATTTCTTGGAGAAAGCTCTGAAGGCGGGAGCAAAAGACTCAAAAGTGAATTTGTACCTCGGTTATCTTCGCTTCGATGCAAAAGATTTTAAAGGAAGCATTGAAGCATTTAACGCGGCCGAAATAGCAGGAGAGAAAGAAATAGGAATCAACGAGAAGCGCGGAAAATCTTTTTTCGAAACGAAAGAATTTGCCAGTGCAATTACCGACTTGCAAAAAGTAGCTGATAAGGAACAAGCAGATGTAATTGTGTTGGAAGATTTAGGGCTGGCTTACTTGCAGCAACAAAAAAATTCAGAGAGTCTCACGTATCTGGAAAAAGCAATTACTGCTGGTAGTAAAAACAAAGAAGTTTTTTTTCAAACCGGCAACGGACGGTTCAAAAACAATAATTTCAGTGGAGCGATTGAAGCTTATGATCATGCAATCGCTCTTGGCGCCAATGACGAGATTGTTTACAACAACCGCGGCAAAGCAAAATTAAATTCAGACCTGGTCAAAGAATCGCTTCCCGATTTTGATAAATCATTACAGATAAAACCCAATTATCCGCAAGCATTGAAGAACAGGGCCAATGCTAATGCACAGTTGAAAGAGTGGCAAAAAGTGGTGGCAGATATCTCGGTGGTGATTTCGGCAAACCAAGCGGGTGCGGACGAGTTTGCCCTTTCGGGGATCGCTAAATTCAACCTGAAAAATTATACGCCAGCAATTGAAGATTTGTCAAAAGCAATTAACTCGGGCTCGAATAGCAAAGATGTTTTTTTGGCAAGGGCCAATTCCTTTTATGATACCAAAGATTTAAAAAATGCGCTTCCTGATTTTTCGAAGGCCGTAGAATTGGGAGAAAATTCAGCCGAAGTATTTTTCAGAAGAGGCCACTGCAAGTTTGATACTCAGGAATACAAGAGCGCTTTCCCTGATTTAGACAAAGCAATTTCGATGGGTTACTCCGAAGCGGTAGCTTACGATATGCGGGGCTTTTGCAGATTAGATAGCAAAGACGTTGATGCAGCGTTGCTTGATTTTGACGAAGCGATTTCGAAAGATTCAAAATTGAATGTTGCTTTTTACCATCGGGGTGATGCACGCTTTCGCAATAAAAACTTTGTTGGAGCCGTGCAAGATTATACAAGCGCCATTGATCTGGGACTGAAAAATGATCCAATGATTTTTAACAATCGAGGCAAAGCGTACTTCAATCAGGATTTAGTAGAAGAGTCAATTAAGGACTTTGGATCGGCCATTGCATTGAAACAAGATTATGTACGTGCCTATGAGAATCGCGCGAATGCGTTTTTGAAAATCAAGAAGTATGAAGAGGCAATCAAAGATCTTCGTCAAACAGAAAAGCTGACCGAGAAACCCGATGGAGATTTTTATTTAAAGTTAGGTGAAGCTTATTTTGAAATTAAAAATTATCCGGTGGCGGAAGAATACTTCGGTAAAACCATAGCCTCAGGCAACCGCGACAAAAGTATTTTATTTAAAAAAGGAAAATGTCTGCTGGAGCAACAAGACTATGAAGGTGCTGTAAAAGATTTTGATGAAGCATTGAAAGCTGGGGAAAACACTGTTACGCTTTTTCTTGAACGAGCCCGTTGTTATGTAGGATTGGCCAACAAAAAATTAGCCCTCGATAATCTTTCGAAAGCGTTGGCCCTAGAACCAAACAACGCAACAATCATTTTTAATAGCGCGGTGATCAAAGAAGAGAACCAAGATTTTGAACAAGCAGCAATCGATTATGAAAAGGTAATCACCTTAACCCCAAAGGATGCTGCTGCGTTTGCAGGCTTAGCTAATTGTAAAGCAGAATTGGGTGATTATGGAGCTGCCATTTCTCAAATGGATGATGCCATTGAAATCGATGGCAAGAATGCCTCGTATTTTAAGCAGCGAGGAAATTATCATTATCAAATGAAGAACAAAGAAAAGGCGTGTGCGGATTGGCAGAAAGCCGTTCAACTGGGCGATGCAAAAGCAAAATATTCCGTTTCACAGTATTGCAAATAGCGGAGATATCGGTAGCGTTAATCTCAGCTCCAAATCTTACATCTGTCAGTAGGAAGTCGTTTTAGTCGGTAAGGCGTAGATTTCTTTTTTGAATTTTACGTTATCAATCAAAACGAATTCCATGGCAAAAATTATTGTTGCACTTGTTGGCTGGTTGATTTGTACCGTTGGTTTTGCCGAGCAAGAAATTTCTGGCAAAGTTGTTTCTGTGATTGATGGCAACACCATTGAGTTAGTGGCTGACGACAGCGAGACTTACAAAATTACCTTGTATGGAATTGATGCCCCCGAACTTGGCCAGGAGTTTGGAGACAATGCCCAAAAGTTTTTGCAAAAAATGATCCTCGACAAAAAAGTAAATGTGAAGATTCAAGGCAAAGATCGCTGGGGAAATACAATCGGAATAATTTTTATTGATGGAAAAGTTGACCCACGCATTGAGTTGCTTGAAGCTGGATTAGCCTGGACTACCGAACGAAATCCAATTCAAGAATTTGAGTTAATCAAAGAAAATGCCCGCGCTAAGGGCAAGGGCTTGTGGAAACAACAAGACCCTACCCCTCCGTGGACTTATCGCAGAGATCAAACAATGCTTGAAGCAAAAGCGCGGTAAATTAAATTTTCACAAGCTTCCATTTTCCTCTTCTGAAAATTAGAATACCTGCTACAGCAATGGCAGATTCGGCTATTGCTATAGCAGCGTAAACTCCGTTGGGTCCGAACCCAGCTTTGATGGCCAGCCAGTAAGCCAATGGAATTTGAAAACACCAAAAGCCAAATAGATTCAGAAGCGTAGGTGTCTTGGTGTCGCCAGCGCCATTGAATGATTGCGTGATCACCATTCCATATCCGTAAAATAAATAACCAAGCGCTACAATTTTTAAACATTGCGTGCCGTAACTGATTACCGTTTCATCAGTGGAAAAGAATTTCAAGATGGGTGATGACAAAAACAAGAAGATGAACATAATGAACCCGAGAAAAATCATGTTGTAAAACCCTGTTTTCCATACTGATTTTTCTGCGCGATCAGGTTGGCCTGCTCCTAAATTTTGTCCGACCAATGTTGCGGATGCATTCGCCATTCCCCACGATGGAAGAATAGTAAAAACAATCACGCGGATAGCGATAGTGTAACCTGCCATGGCCGCACTTCCAAAATGTGAAATGATTCGAGCGAGGAAAACCCAACTGGCCGATGAAATCAGAAACTGTCCTGTGCTCCCGGCAGAAACTTTGATTACTTGCACAATCACTTTCCAATCCTCATTGACATTGCTAGCGTTCAGCTTTAATATTACGTTT
>DPLR01000563.1 GCA_003541895.1 Cytophagales bacterium
ATGTAATGGGACTGTTTGGCGTAGCGAATGGAATTGATGGAGACCTGCGGCCCGGGCTACCGCGTCAGATGATTGAGGTTCACGACCCGATCCGCTTGATGATGGTGGTCGAGCATTTTCCGGAGGTTGTTCTCTCAACGATTCAAAAAGATCAGAGTACTTACCACTGGTTTAATAACGAGTGGATAAACCTGGTGGTGATCAATCCGGAAACTCATGAGATATTCAGGTTTAGAGAAGGTTGCTTCAAGGAATATCAGCCGCTGGTGAACCAACTGCCAACGATCACCAACACCGAAGCGCTAATCGAAACTTCAGCCGATAACTTACCTGTTTGTTTACTTCACAGTGCGTAATATGCCAATGGAATACTTACTTTATTTTTTTATAGCGCTACCACTCACTGGTTTTTTTGCCAGCTTGTTTATTCCTGAGCGAAAGGAAAGTACACTTTCATATAATTCGTACTTTTTCAACGGAGTACATTTACTTTGCTCGCAACTATTCTTCTTCTATTTTTTGTTGAGTGGTCATCAGCCAATCACGGCCAGCAATCTGGTTATCTTGAAGACTCCCGGCTATGAATTCTTTGTGAGTTTCGGCTTCGACAAAATCACGGGTGCTTATTTATTTGTCGGTTCCATCCTCACCTTCCTCGTCACGATGTATAGCCGGTACTATTTACATCGCGAACCAGGATATAAACGATTCTTCAATACCATCCAGTTTTTCTATGTGGGTTACAACATCATCATCTTTGCAGGCAACCTCGAGACAATGTTTATTGGATGGGAGATCATTGGCATATCTTCCTTTTTACTAATCGCATTTTATCGCAACCGCTACTTACCCGTAAAAAATGCGACCAAAGTATTTTCACTTTATCGCGTGGGAGATGTGGGATTCATTTTAGCAATGTGGATGACGCACCACCTGTTTCATGAGAACGTAACCTTTCAACAACTCAGTGACTACACGATTGTACATGAACACATGCAAAGCCACACATGGATAGGCGTTTTCATCTCGCTGATGTTATTGGTTTCAGCGGCCGTGAAGTCGGGCCAGTTTCCTTTTTCATCATGGGTGCCGCGGGCCATGGAAGGACCCACTCCCTCAAGCGCTATTTTTTATGGCTCACTGTCTGTGAACATTGGCGTATTTCTGATGCTGCGAACTTTTCCTTTCTGGGAGCACCAGTTTTCCGTTCGCGTGTTAATTGGTTTGATGGGATTTGTGACAACCATTATCACCACTGGAATAGCACGCGTACAGTCCTCTATCAAGAGTCAGGTTGCCTATTCATCGCTGGCGCAAATCGGGTTGATCTTTATTGAAGTCGCGCTTGGATTACAAAACATGGCGCTTATACATTTTGCCGGAAATGCATTTTTAAGAACTTATCAGCTGCTGGTTTCTCCATCTGTTGTTAGTTACCTGATTCGCGAACAGTTTTACAACTTCTCACCTCGCGAAACCACGATTGAAGATTCTTTTCCGAAAAAGATTCGCTACAGCTTGTACATGCTTTGCGTGAAGGAATGGAATCTTGATTCGTTCATGTATGCTTATTTATGGAATCCGCTGAAGTGGGCAGGCAATAAACTTAACTTCCTCACTTTGAAAAAAGCAATGTTCTTTTTTATTCCTGTTTACTTACTCGGATTGTTTCTGCTGTTCAATCAGCACTTACTTTCGGCAAGTATCATCAAATATTTGCCCAACATTGTTTCTGTGATCGGAGTAATTACTGTTTTAAAATCATTTTCTGAACGCCAGCATGCGCGCCTCGCGTGGACGCTGGTGGTGATGAATCACTTCTGGGTAGCGCTTGCCATTTCATTTAATGAACTTCCGAGCTTCCACGAAAAAAATACGTACTTGCTGGGAGTTACAGTAGCAGGACTGATCGGCTATCGTTGCTTGCGAAGAATAAAAACACTGGAGGGCAACATTGACCTGAACCTGTTTCACGGCCACTCGTTCAAACGCCCACTTTTTGCGCTGGTGTTTCTCCTATGCTGCCTAGGTGTTTCCGGATTTCCAATTACACCTTCTTTCATAGGTGAGGATTTGATCTTCAGCCACATTCACGAAGATCAGATTGGTCTTGCCTTCTTTTCTTCTCTGAGTATGATCATTGATGGAATTGCCATCGTGCGGATTTATGCGCGCGTCTTTCTCGGGCCACACGAAAAATCGATGTACGAGATGGCTTATCGTTCTTCATAAAAGATTTATCAGCGTTTCGATCAATCAAGTCGATGTAAGATTGCCATGTAAAATCAATTTGTAGCCCACGGTCAAACTACTATCTTTCTTCAATAATTTTTTCTATGCACATACATTTTAAGAACCTTGTTTGCTTTGCTTTTCTTTTTATTTTCTGTTCGACACTTCTGTTGGGTCAAGTGTTAAAGAAAGAGGAAATTGATCAATTGAAATTTCGTCACATCGGTCCCGTGGGTAATCGTATCACTTGTGCCGTAGGTATCCCCGGCAACGACATGATTTATTTAGTAGGTGCAGCAAGTGGTGGAATCTGGAAAACCACGGATGGTGGCATCACATGGAAACCTGTGTTCGATGATAAACCTGTAGCATCGATTGGAGCATTAGCAATAGCAAGTTCAGATCCTCAAGTGGTCTTCGCAGGCACAGGCGAAAGTTTTATTCGCTCCAATGTTTCTATCGGCAATGGAGTTTGGAAGTCTACCGATGGTGGAGAATCATGGCAACAAGTGGGTCTTGAAAACACCGGAAGAATTTCGCGCATCATTATTCATCCAACCAACCCTGATATTGTTTATGTGTGTTCTGTTGGTCATGGATATGCTCCACAAAAAGAACGAGGTGTTTACCAAACTACCGATGGTGGAAAAACCTGGAAGCAAATTTTGTTTGTGGATGAAAACACGGGCTCATCTGATCTTGCCATGGATCCAACTAATCCACGTTTTTTGATTGCTGGCATGTGGCAGCTTTCGCTTCGCTCGTGGAATAGAACGAGTGGTGGTCCCGGCAGTGGCATTTATGTTTCAAAAGATGCTGGTGAAACATGGACGAAACTAAAAGGCAATGGTTTACCTGAACAACCCGTGGGGAAAATTGCGCTAGCCATGACACCCGCTGATCCCAATCGTATTTATGCGTTGATTGAAACGGGAGATGGCGTAGAGAAAATGGGAGAGAAAACAGAGAACGGTGAACTTTGGCGCTCGGATGACAAAAGCAAAACATGGAAGATGATTAACTCGAATCGCAACCTTGCTTCGCGTCAAGCTTACTATACAAGATGTACAGCCTCACCCGATCGACCGAACGATGTTTATTTTATGACACACATGTTCTCGGCAAGTATCGATGGAGGTAAGTCAACTGACCCTGATGCTGTGGCCGAGCCAGCTGGTGATAATCATGATCTTTGGATCGATCCTCAAAATGGTGCACGCATGATTGTGGCAAGTGATGGTGGTGTTTCCATTTCAAAGAACCGCGGCAAAACGTGGATGAAAATTATTCTACCTGTGGCTCAGCTATATCATGTTACTACGGATAACAACATTCCTTACAACGTATTGGTGAATGAACAAGATAATCCTTCCATGCGCGGACCAAGTCGCAGTGGTTTTGGTTCAACGATCCCTACGGGTTTGTGGTTCGAGGTGGGCGGAGGTGAAAGTGGATTTGCTACACCCGATCCTAAAGACCCAGATGTAGTTTGGTCGAGTGCATCTGGAACGGGAGCTGCCGGTGGCGTAGTTGTGAAGTACAATGTGAAGAACAGACAGTTCAGGCAAGTAGAAATTTGGCCTGAGTACACACCAGGTCATCCGGCTGCAGAAGTGAAATACCGATTTCAGTGGACATTCCCGCTATTAATTTCTCCGCACGATCACAACACCGTGTACGCCACAAGTCAAGTGGTTCATCGCACTATCAACGGTGGTCAGTCGTGGAGTGTAATCAGTCCTGACCTAACGCTCAACGACAAAACGAAACAGCAAAAATCAGGTGGACTTACGCCCGATAACATTGGAGTTGAATACGCGAATGTTATTTATGCATTGGAAGAATCGCCAGTGAAAAAAGGAGTGCTTTGGGTTGGCACCAATGATGGCCAAGTGCAGTTGAGTCAAGACGATGGCAAAACATGGGAAAATCTCACTAAAAATTTTATTGACCTTCCTCCACTGGGCACGGTGAGAAACATTGATGCATCAAAATGGAATGAAGGCAAAGCGTATCTCGTTGTTGATTTACACGATGTCGGGAATTTTCAACCGTTCGTTTACAAAACGGAAAATTTTGGGAAGACATGGAAGAAAATTGTGAAAGGCATTGAACCTGGAAATCTGAACTACTGCCGAAGCATCAAAGAAGATCCAATTAGAAAAGGATTGCTCTATCTCGGCACAGAAACAACTTTATACATTT
>DPLR01000108.1:0-2801 GCA_003541895.1 Cytophagales bacterium
GGCATTTGATGCAGAAGGTTTTTTGAGCACCTTGCGCTGCATTGTGAATGTGATTGCCGAGTACAGCACCGGAAGGTTAATACAGCAAAAAGGAAATTCGTACGAAACGATTTCAAAGATGATGGTGGCAGGTGCGCTGCTTTTGTTTGTGGCGCTGAGTTGGAACATGGTTTTCCCGATCAACAAAAAAATATGGACGAGCTCGTTTGTTCTTTACACCGTTGGTTTGGATTTGTTTGTATTGGCCATCCTCATTTTTGTAATTGATATCAAAGCGCACAAGAAATGGACATACTTCTTTGAAGTCTTTGGCAAGAACACGTTGTTCCTTTATTTGCTTTCGGAAATTGGAATTATCCTAATGGAAAATATTTCCATAGGAGAGGAAGACTCGAGAAGATGGTTGTACGAAAACGTGTTTCATTTTACCAATGACTATGTAAGCTCGTTGTTGTTTGCTGTAAGCTGGATGTTGTTCTGTTGGGTAGTAGGCTATTGGATGGACAAGATGAAAATTTATGTGAAGGTTTGACCTTGATTTTTATGATTTAACTGATACTATGATGAATAAACTAAAATATTACGTTCTACTTTTTGTTTTGATTGCTTGCGCACCAACTAAACAAAAAAAATTGGTGGGCTCAATTGAAAAATTTGATCCGACTCTTGATCAATTGATTGCTCCGGGCACACAAGCCGAAATCATCGGTGAGGGTTTTGAATGGAGCGAAGGCCCGGTGTGGGTAGAAAGTGAAAAAATGCTTTTGTTTTCGGATGTGCCCAAAAACATTATTTACAAATGGACAGAGGAAAAAGGTGTTGAGCCTTTTCTTACGCCATCTGGTTACACAGGTTCAGTGCCGCGTGGGGGTGAGCCTGGTTCAAACGGACTTACTTTAAACAACGAAGGACAACTGGCACTTTGTCAACATGGCGATAGGCGTGTGGCTTTATTCAATTCTTCCTTCAAAGATCCGAAACCCGAATTCAAAACTCTTACCGATAATTACGAAGGAAAATTACTCAATAGCCCAAATGATTTGGTGTACGACAAACAAGGAAATTTATATTTCACCGATCCGCCTTATGGCCTTTTAAAAAACGTGAACGATTCATCCAAGCAAATTCCGTTTCAAGGAGTTTATAAAGTGAAACCCGATGGGAAAGTGATTCTGTTAGTCGATTCATTAACACGCCCGAATGGAATTGCACTAAGTCCTGATCAGCACACTTTGTATGTTGCAAACTCAGATCAGCCGTTGGCAAAGTGGTATTCATTTCACATCAAAGGAGATTCGCTTGCAGATGCGAAAATATTTTATTCAACAAAATATGCTGAAGGCGAAAAAGGCGCCCCTGATGGTTTGCGTGTAGATAAGAATGGAAATCTTTTTGCTACCGGCCCGGGAGGAATCTGGATTTTCTCTCCCGAAGGAAAAGCGCTTGGAAGAATCCGGTTGCCTGAAGCTACAGCGAACTGTGCCTTCTCTGCCGATGGCAAAACATTGTACGCTACCAGCGATATGTATTTGTTGCGAATAAAGTTGGCCGATTAAAAATCGGTATCTAAACCTAACCGGTCTTTCAATTCTTTCAGTATCGGATTTTTTTCGGCAAGCAAATCGAATTTTTCTTTGTTGGTATAAGCAATCCTTTTTGCGTCTTCCTGTTTCAAAACGCTTTCCACTTTGATGGTTGGGTTGCTCAACTTATTTCGAAGGTACGTGAGCAAATCTGGTAAAATGGTTTGCAGCAAAGGTTCTTCAACAGAATTCGCCAACGCAACGGTTACCGTTGAACCTTGCACATCAACGGTTCGGCTCAACAGATGAAATTCGGCCACCTGATTTTTTTTTAGTTGCGCATAATTAGCCCAGGCTTCACGAAGTTGTTCGTCAGTCAGCGGTTTTACATCCACTGGTTCTTCAATTTGAGGCAATTTTTCTGGCGCTAGTTCTTTCGCCTTTAAAATGGCCTGAAGGTTCAGTGTGCTTTTTGGGCGAGAGGAAGTCGCTTTTGCGCTTTCACTTTTTTGAACTTCGGGAGCAGCAATTTTTTGAGGGATTTCTTTTTCCGTTTCAACTTGGGGCTGTTCCGCTTTTTTCTCCGTTGAAGAAACTGAAGTGGAAGAAGGACTTACCGGATCGGGTTCCGGTTTTAATTCAATTTTTTTTTTACCCCTGCTTCGTTTGAAGAGCCGTTGGTGCTGATGGCCGAATTAACGTACGCCATTTTCATCAGCGCAAGTTCTACCAGCAGCCGCTGATTTTTACTCGCTTTGTAATGGATGTCGCACGTGCTGGCAATGTTGAGCCATGACAACAATAAGGAGGGAGGGGCTGCCTGAGCCTGCGTTAAATATTTTTGTTTCACGCTTTCGGGCACTTCCATTAAGTTCACGGTTCGAGCATCTTGCGATACCAACAAATTCCGTAGATGTTCGCCTAGCCCCGTGATGAAGTTTTGGCCATCAAATCCTTTCTTTAAGATTTCATCGAACAACAGTAAGGGAGTTGCCGAATTTTCTGACAACAGGCCATCCACCATTTTGAAATAATAGTCGTAATCGAGGATGTGCAAATTATTGAGCACATCGCTGAACGTAACTTTACTGCTCGATGAAAAAGTCACCATCAGATCGAAAATGGAGAGCCCATCGCGTAAAGCGCCATCGGCTTTTTGAGCAATCAAATGCAATGCTTCGTCTTCGGCCTTGATGCCTTCGCGCTCAGCAATTTTTTTCAGTTGCTTGGCAATGTCGGAAACCTGAATGCGATTGAAATCAAAAATCTGGCAACGCG
>DPLR01000108.1:3046-3206 GCA_003541895.1 Cytophagales bacterium
TGAAATCAAAAATCTGGCAACGCGATAAAATCGTGGGTATGACCTTGTGCTTTTCGGTAGTTGCCAAAATAAAAATGGCGTACGATGGTGGTTCTTCCAGTGTTTTCAAAAACGCGTTAAAAGCTGCGTTCGAAAGCATGTGAACTTCATCGATGATGTA
>DPLR01000089.1 GCA_003541895.1 Cytophagales bacterium
GAAGATTATGTGCACCGCATTGGCCGAACGGGAAGAGCGTTTCAAGCGGGCAAGGCAATTACGTTTGCCACAAAGGCTGAACTTTATCATATAGGGAGAATAGAAAAGCTCATCCGGCAAAAAATACAAGTGAGTAAATTGCCACCGAGCGTAGTGATTGAAGAAACGCCTTTTGAAGAAGCTCAAGTAATAGCCCGCGAAATAGATCGCCAGAAAAGAAGAGAAGACCCTGAATACAAAGGCGCATTTCACGAACGAAAAAAATAAAATCAGTATGCGAATCATTTTCATTTTACTGATGGCAATCATGCTCTACGCGTGCTCGCCTGTGTATTTGCCTAATGCGCGCAACGTCCCTATGTTTTCAAAAGCGGGCGAAGTGCAGGGTTCTCTTTCGTTCATGTCGGGCTATAATTATCAGGCTGCCGTTGCTGTAACTAATCACATCGGCATTATGGGCAACGGAATGTATGCCGACTCAAAAAGTGATATCCGAGGGAGCATTAACCGCTACTCGTTCAATGAATTTGGCGTGGGCTACTACAGCAACAACGACAAATATTATTTTGATTTATTCGGTGGCTTTGGCGTGGGCAAGACCACGGGCACCGATTCAGTTTTTGCTATTCACGCACCGCAGCCTTCGGGTTACGATATCAATCTTTCTTCTGCCACCTACAATCGTTTTTTTGTTCAGCCAAGTTTTGGGTTGAAGCGAAAACATTTTCACGGAGCGCTTGCTTATCGTTTTTCATTAATGGATTTTAAGAATGGAGTTCGCAATGGACGCACCATTGAATTGAACCGAACACCCGTCATGTTTTTTGAGCCTGCTTTCATAGCGAAATTTCCGTTCGAAAAATTTGTAATCGGTGTGCAGGTTGGCCTGAGCACCCCAATGAACAAAGCCGACTTGTATTTCGATTATATCCCGATGGTTGTGTCAACAAGCATTGGCTTTCGGTTAAATTACGAGGTCAAGAAGTAAAATTTATGTGTGTATGATTTTGGTATATTTGTGTGTATGAAAGCAACACGAACAAATATTGTCTTAAATGATCAGTTGATAGAGGAGATCATAAAATTTGGAGAATCTAAGACCAAGCGTGAAGCAGTAGAAAATGCGCTCATTGATCATCTTAGAATTTTGAAACGAAAAAAGCTAGCTTCTATGCGTGGGAAAATAAAATGGCAGGGCAATTTAAATAAGATGCGCATAGACAAGAGCAAATGATTTTTGACACCTCGGTTTGGATTGATTTTTTGAGGGGGAAGAAAACAGGTTTGGCTGACTTGCTTCAGCACAGAATTTTAGAAGATGAAAAAGTTTTTATCTGTCCACCAATTTATCAGGAAATTTTGCAAGGCATCAAGACAGAAAATGAATTGGTTGAGATAAAACAGCTTTTAACTTCATTAGATTTTCTTTCGCTCGATCCTTATTTTGTGGCCGAGGGTGCGGCAAAAATATTCAGAGATATTCAAAGAAAGGGGGTAACCATCCGAAAGCCTAATGATTGTATCATCGCATTTTACGCCATTCACTTTAATTTAAAATTGGTGCACAGCGATTCTGACTTTGATAAGATTGCAAAACATACGTCACTGAAGATTTACAAAAAATAACTCACGACACGTATAGCACCAACCCTTTCAAATATTCTCCTTCCGGATGATAAATTGAAACGGGATGATCGCCCGGCTGCCCGATGTGCTGCAGCACTTTGATTTCTCTTCCCGCTTGTATAGCTGAAGAGACTACCGTATCGTAAAACAATTGTTTGTCTACTACCTGCGAGCAGGAGAACGTAAAAATAATTCCGTTGGGTTTGATCACGCGCATGGCTTCGGCATTCAACCGCTGGTAGCCTTTCATGGCTTGATGCCGAGAGTCTTTGTGTTTGGCAAAAGCCGGTGGATCGAGAATGATCAGATCGTACTTGTCTTTTTTGTCCTTTAAAAAATCAAATGTGTCGATGGCGAAACTTTCGTGTTGATGAGGATCAAAACCATTGAGCTCAATATTTTTTCGTGTGAGCTCAATCGCTTTCGCGGAAGCATCTACCGAATGCACCAACGATGCTCCCGCATTCAATGCGTAAACCGAAAATCCACCGGTGTAGCAAAACGTATTTAGCACGGAAATCCCTTTCGCCATTTGCCCAAGTAACTTTCTGTTCTCGCGCTGATCTAAAAAGAAACCTGTCTTCTGTCCTTCTTCCCAATCCACATAAAATTTATTCCCGTGCTCCGTCACCACATGCGGCACAACGCCCATGCCCACCAAATATTCGTCCTCAGCTTTGATGCCAAGTGTACCCTGACTTTTATAAAACACGGAGTGAATCTCTTCAGAAAGATTTTGGGTGATAGCTTCCGCAATCAGAGCTCGGTCGTTGTGCATGCCGATACTATGGGCTTGCATTACGGCCACTCCGTTATACACATCAACAATCAAACCTGGCAAACCATCGCCTTCACCATGCACTAACCGATAACAGTTGGTGTGCTCGTTAATTACTTTGGTGATGGAGCGTAGACGAAAAGCATTCTCAATTTTGTCAACGTAAATTTTCTCGCTAGGCGTTGAGTTTGAAAACGACAACAACCGAACGGTGATCGTGCCTTTTTGATAATGACCAAAGCCAAGCGTGGCCTTTTGAAAATCTTTCACTTCAACCCAATCGCCATCAACCGGATTTCCTTCAATGGTTTGAATGGCCCCTGAAAAAACCCACGGGTGAAATCGTTTTACCGAAGCCTCGCGGCCGCGTTTCAGATAGATTATGGATTCGATTTTGATCATTTCACTTTTGTAAAATATAGTCGAGTGGTTGGTATACGTTCACTTTCCTGTTGAATCTGAAAGTGATTTTCATCCATTTTGGTGTAAAGAATTTTTTCGTTGTCGTTTGAGCGCTTACCGACAAATGATCGCTCATTGAAAAAAGTTATCATAAACTCTTCGACCTTCTCGTCATTATCTTTGGTGACGAGAAAAAAGCTTTGTGAATTACTGAGTAGTTTGAATTGACTGGCAAAAATCTTCTTCTCGTGCTTTAATTGAAAATACTCACCCTGAAGAATGCCTCTATCAATTTTCCAGATTTCAAAACCTTGTATACTGTCATTCCTGTACTCTTCTTTCCAAGTTCCCACCAGCCACCCAAATTCTTTTTGTTGAGCAACTAAGGCTGGTGGAATAATAAAAAGTAGCAAAAGAAGCCTCATTACGACAATATTAGTCAAATTACTGGGCTAAAATTATTGTTAGCTTAATCGTGGTGTGAAAAATTGTCAGTCCATTTGTTCTAAAAACCTATTTGGCATATTTTTCGTATTCAAGAGACTACTTAATTGTTTTTTTAGAATGGTGTTGAACCCGTGCAGAAATCACTTTCGTAAAATCAAACTTTTTAAATCGTGCGTTCATCTCCATTCGCAACAATGGAAACGAATAAATTTTTAAGGACTATGAAAAATTTTGGATCATTAATTCTCGCTGCCATTTTAGGCAGCGCTATTACCATCTCCGCCTTTCTTTGGTTCGACAAAGAACACGGCTCTGTAAAAATAGAGCACGTAAATGGTACACCCACATCGAAAGTAGCGTACCGCATCAATGAAAAAGGCGAAGCCGTAGTTTTTGATTTCACAGCCACCGCAGAAAAAGTAACGAAAGCAGTAGTGCACATACGGTCAACAACGCAAACCACGTCAAGGGAATCGAACGACCCGATTCAACAATTCTTTTTTGGCCCTGGTCAACCGCAAGGCCCAAGTGTGAGCAGTGGCTCGGGCGTTATCATCAATGCCGATGGATATATTGTTACCAACAACCACGTGGTGCAAGATGCCGATGTGGTTGATGTTACACTCAACGACAACCGCTCGTTCAAAGCGGAGGTTGTGGGCACCGATCCTGATACGGATTTGGCGCTTATCAAAATCAATCAAAAAGATTTGCCTTATCTGTCGTTTGTAAATTCGGATAACTCAAAAGTGGGCGAGTGGGTTTTGGCCGTTGGTAACCCGTTCAATTTGAATTCAACCGTAACGGCTGGTATTATTAGTGCCAAAGGAAGAAACATTGGCATTATCAACACCAACCACCACACCCAGCGAAATGGCTCGGACGATCCACACACGGCCCCTGAGGCGTTCATTTAGAACGATGCCGCCCACAACCCCGGAAA
>DPLR01000443.1 GCA_003541895.1 Cytophagales bacterium
GTCGTTGAATAAAATTGATTCTTGTGTAACCACGCCCATCTGTTTTCGCAGCGATTCGATTTCATAATCCTTTAACGAACGACCATCAATGCAAACTTCTCCTTCGGTTGGATCATAGAAACGAGGAACAAGATCAGCTAATGTTGATTTACCTCCACCCGAAGGACCGACTAAGGCAATGGTCTTTCCCTTTTGAATTTTGATATTAATGTTCTTCAATACAAACTCAGACTCATACGCGAACGAAACGTTTTTGAATTCAATCTCTCTTTCGAAGTTTTTCAGTTCTACCGCATTAGGCTTATTTTGAATGGCGGGCTCACTATCGATCAATTGAAAAATGCGTGTAGCAGAAGCTGTTCCTTTTTGCAAAGCAGTAATTCCGTTAGAGAAATTTTTAGCAGGCTGAATGATTTGAGCAAACACTGCGAGAAAACCAAGAAATACTTCAGGCTCAAGAACTGAACTGTCGCTTAAAACCATGTTCCCGCCAAAGAAAATAATTCCAGCAATTATTAAAACACCAAGGATCTCTGAAACAGGAGACGCCAATTCATTTTTATAGGACATCGATTTGTTAACCTTTCGGTAATATGAACTCTCAGCTTCAATTTTATCAATGATAAACTTTCGAGCATTGAACGCTTTCACTACACGCATCCCACCAAAAGTTTCATCGAGAATATTTACAATTCTGCCCAGCGATTCTTGACTGTCGCGAGCTTGTCTTTTTAAGCGTTTGATAATTTCAGCCAGAACTCCGCCAGTCAGCGGAAGAACCAAAAGTGTGAATAAGGTTAGCTTTGGTGAAATGGTGAACAGAACAAAAAAGTAAACAATGATGGTGATCGGCTCTTTCAATACAGCTTTCAAACTGTTCATTACGGCATTTTCAACTTCCATTACATCATTGGTAAATCTGGAAATCAAGTCGCCTTTACGTTCAGTGTTGAAATAACCAATGTGAAGAAGAGACACTTTCTTAAAAATATCCATGCGAATATTTTTTACCAGATCAACTCTGATTTTTGTGGCAATCACTCGCTCGAGGTAACGGAATAAATTAGCGAGTACAACGCAGATCACAATCAAACCAATAACAAACAGTAAAGATTTGAGTTGTCCATGATCACGAACAATGCCGAGGTAATAGTGATAAAAAGTGTTGACTATAAAATCAGTAGAAAAACTAAATGAAGTGAGTGGTGGTACAACTGGAGTTTCTTTTTTGAAAAGAGAGCTCAGCATCGGTATCACCAACACGATATTAAATGCACCAAAGATGATTCCTAAAACGGAGTACAAAAAGAAAAATCCCAACCTGCGGCTGATGCTATTAGCGTATGAGAGTATGCGAATAAAAACTTTCATCTCATTAAAAGTCGTAAGTACGAGCTGGAATATTCCAGCGCAATGATACAGAACTTATGGTGGAGTTGGTATTGTACTGCTGTGTGTAAAACGAATTCAATTTAACCGGACTACTACTCATACGAATGGTTGCCTTTAAATCGATGAACAAATTGTGCTTGATCATGTACGAAGCGGTGAATTCTCCAAACTTTATGATATTCGAAATCCCTTCGGCTATTTTGTGACCGTAGTCTTTGTTGCCCGATGGGGTTAATGCTGATCGAGTGCTATTATCTTTTAAAATATCACTTCCATAATTTACACCCGTTGTATCTCTACCTATCTTGGTGTAGAAACTTTTCATAATCAAATTTAGCTTTGGTAAAGGTTGGTATCTTATTATTGCAACCCCTTCGTACAGATTAGCTCCCAGTGGGTGTGCCAATGGTTGATAGTAATTGCTATAGCTGCTGTATTGTGTATCGTGTGAATAGGTATATGGTTTCACCAAGTTTGCCTCCAATTGGATGTCAAGATTAGGGACGCTAAAAGCATCGATATATTTTAGTCCGCCTTGCAGTGCAAATTTATTTCCCCACCAGCCTTTGCCCGCTTTCAATTCTTTCAACACAAATTCATCAATCACAAATTGACCATAGAAAGAAACTTTTTTGAAAGCGTTCAATTTGAAATCGCCTCCAAGCAAAACGTTGTCTGGGCTGCCACCTTGTTGTTCTACCGCGCGATAAAAAATAATCGGGTTCAAATAATTTAACTGTAAATTATTTTTGTTGATAGTATCGCTTGGTGAGAACACTACTGACTCAAAAACGCCAAGATTAAATTTCTTCCCAATGTTGATGCTGGCATGATGAAACGCCATGAATTTTACTGAATAATTTTTGTTGGCTGTTGAACCACCAGCCGTGCCCAGCGGATCGGCAACAAGGCGATTGAGTTGAAAGAGGTAATTTATTTTCCAGATTTTAACGTTGGTTCTAAGGAATAAATTGGGTGGTGAGTAATCAGAAAAGATCAATGACCTAAATCCGTTGCCAATAAAGGTGCGGTCATTTCCGAATTGCACATAAATATGTTTGCTCACATTAAAATCGATATAGCCGCGCACCTGAAAAAAATCTACGCCACTCTTTTTGAACGTCTTCCAAAATCCTTCGTGAGGTACAACGTACCCATTATTGAGCGTCATGGTGTTGTACGCATAGGCCGGCATAATCATCTGGTTGTCGGTGAAGAAGGTATAGAAACCAATTTTTCGGTCGATCATACCTCGCATTTCAACACCTCTTGAATTAATGTACATCGATTCGTTCAGCCGGTTGTCTTTGCCCGATCCAAAATAAATGACAGGGCTCACGTGGAGATCAAAGTCAGGAACATCCACCTTAGCCAAATCAGATTTCTTTTTGTACATCCCTAAAAAAGGTTTTCGGCTATTACTTGTCTCGGCACGGCTCCACTCCCAATTATCGTTTCTCAAATAATCATAATTGAATTGGTCAGCACGCGAAGTAAAGACCTGATCTTTCTTGTTGAGCGAATCAACAAATTCAACAATGGCTTTCCGCTTAAAGGGCCTGACAGAAGTAAAAATTTCAGGCGCTATGCGGCCGGCCTTTATTTCATAGCGGGTAACCCAATGGTAATAGTCTTCATTGAGCGTGGCATTGGTACTTTGAGCATAAACGGATGCCCCAATAAGTAAAAAGCCTATACCAAGGCATATCTTCTTGAAATTCTCCATTATTAAAATTCAAAATTGCCCTTTTTATTTGATTTTTAGGCAGATTCAAAAGGTTTTGATAAAAATGCTTTGGCCAATTATTGCAAATCAAACTCGTTTCCATATTTTTGCAGTCCTTTTAAAGAAAGACTATGAAGAAGAGCATCCACCCGAACTACCAGGAAGTTATTTTTTGGGATACATCGAGCGATTTTAAGTTTTTGAGCCGTTCTACCAACGTGCCCAAGGAAAAAATCAAATGGACTGACGGAAAAGAATATCCCGTGATTAAAGTGGAAGTTAGTTCAGCTTCGCATCCCTACTTTACCGGTAAGAAAATGTTTGTTGATACAGCCGGCCGTGTTGAGAAATTTCAAAAGAAATACGGCAAGAAATAATATTTGCTATTGTGTTTTAAGAAGAGAATCCCGCCCACGCGGGATTCTTTTTTTTGCCTTAACTTTCAGTTTCATTCATACCTAATGAATTTAATTCTTTTCGATGATCCCACCCTTCGCGCCAATTTATTGCCGCTCACTTTTACACGGCCAGTAGCTGAGTTGCGCGTAGGTATTTTAACGATCACCGAAAAGTGGGAGCACCTCTTAAAGACCAAGGCTTCCTTTTCCACGTCAGATTATCTCTCAAAAAAATTCGTCAAGAAAACCACAAACGATAACCTGTGGATTAACGGAGCCGTCTGCCCAGAACAATCTTTAGTTGATGCCATTCAGAAATTGAATTTGGGTGATGCCCTTTACAAAAACGCGAAAATCATTGCAGTCCGCACCGATGATGATGAGCTACCTGAAGTGATTCATGGGGAAGCCATTGAATACTCCAACGAAATTATTTTGATTGATCAGCTTTGGAAAATTTTTCAAAACAACGGAAATCAGATTCGCTCTGATTTTAAACTGATTACGGCCGGCAGAAAATCTCAACCGATCAAAGATCCGCATACGCACACCTACAACCCATCCGAAATTTTTATTGAAGAAGGTGCCGTACTTCACACCGCTGTACTTAATGCAGAAGGCGGCCCGATTTACCTCGGAAAAAATTCGCAAGTGCAAGAAGGAGCCATCATCCGCGGACCATTTTCCTTGGGTGAAGGCGCCATTGTAAACATGGGCGCCAAGATGCGTGCCGATACTACCGTTGGTCCGTATTGTAAAATCGGGGGCGAGGTAAGCAATTCTGTTTTGATTGGATACTCTAACAAAGCGCACGATGGGTTTCTCGGCAACTCGGTGTTGGGCGAATGGTGTAACCTCGGCGCCGATAC
>DPLR01000038.1 GCA_003541895.1 Cytophagales bacterium
AAGAAAAGCCGGACACATTGTAACTGTTAGCAGCGTAATGGGAAAAATTGGAACGCCTTATCGTTCAGGGTATGCAGCTGCTAAACATGCGCTTCACGGATTTTATGATTCGCTTCGCGCTGAACTTTGGAAGGAGAGTAAAAATATTTACGTCACGTTGGTTTGCCCGGGTTGGGTGAAAACACAAATTACTTTAAATGCCTTGGTCGGTGATGGCAGCAAGTTGGCTAAAATGGATAAAGCAACCGACAAGGGTTTGCCTGCGAAAACCTTTGCCGAGCTGATGATCAAAGCCATCGAGCAAAAGAAAGATGAAGTTTATATTGGAGGCTCGAAAGAAGTATCAGCCGTTTACCTGAAACGATTTTTCCCGAAATTATTTGCGCGGGCCGTTCGGAAATTGTCTGTACGGTGATTTATAAATTATTGATCTAAAGCAATTCTTGTTATCGTAACGTGATTGGGGCAACTGCCATCTAAATACCAATTCAATTTTACTTTTAAGGGAAATTTTTGTTTGTCGAAATCAATCCCTGAATTGAGAGGCAATGAGCTATAGGTATAATAATTATTTTCAATAACGATAGTCCAGCTGCAACAGCAAACGGAAAGGCACTCCAATGCACAAGGAACGGGTTGATACATTAACCCCTCCGATTTAAACTCTGTAACATCATCATATCTGCATGAAATTGCAAATGCACAAATGACGAAGAGTAAATAGCCTTTCTTAAAATCCATTTTTAGCAAATTTTGATTCCATTACAAGGACACCTAAAGATTACAAAAGGTTTACTTCTGAAAACGAATTTCGCGCTTATTTTGAAATCCATAATCGTATATTCGCACTCTTAAAAATAAAATTCTTATGCAAATCAGAATCCTTTTCCTTTTTATTTTGATCAGTGTTAGTGCGCGTGCCCAGTCAAAAAAAGAGCTTGAGGCAAAAATTGCTTTCCTAGAATCGCAGATTGTTCAATTGAAAAAGCCGGTGGAGATTGATTTGAATAACCCAACTAAAAAAGCCGGATACGGCATGGGCGTTTTATTCGCCACGAATATCAAAGGGCAAGGAGGAGATTCACTGAATGTGGATGCCATCATAGCTGGCATTCGCGATGTGTATGGCAACAAGACATTAAAGATGGAACAGCAACAATGTTCTTCAGCTGTGCAGCAATTCATGAGAGAGGCTTCTGATAAAAAGAGCAGCAAAGCCAAAGAGCAAGGCCAATTGTTTTTAGAGAACAATAAAAAGAACGAAGGCGTAATGGTAACTGCTAGCGGATTGCAATACAAAGTGTTGGCCAGTGGCACCGGCAAAACTCCGGGAATAAATGATAAAGTAACGGTACACTACACCGGCAAACTTATTGACGGAACCATTTTCGATAGCTCTGTGCAACGTGGGCAGCCTATTGATTTTGGAGTAACGCAAGTAATCCGTGGATGGACTGAAGCATTACAGTTGATGAAAAAAGGCGACAAATGGATGCTCTATATTCCTTATGCTTTAGCCTACGGTGAGCGTGGCAATGGGCAGATTCCGCCTTACTCAGCTTTGATTTTTGAGGTGGAGTTGATTAAGGTGAATTGAACTATCGCAAACATCCTCTAATCGCAATCACCTTTTTAAGCTTTGTTTGCGAAGAATAAACTCACTGATCAGATTTAGTAACTTGCGCCAAATTTGATCTATGATTTACAACTCCATTATTGAAACCATTGGCAATACACCGATGGTGCGCCTTAATAAATTGAATAAAGGAATTGCAGGCACTTTGCTTGCTAAGGTTGAATATTTTAACCCCGGCAATAGCACCAAAGACCGCATGGCTTTGAAGATGATTGAAGATGCCGAGAAGGAGGGAAGGCTTAAGCCAGGGGGCACAATAATAGAAGGTACATCGGGTAATACAGGAATGGGTTTGGCATTGACAGCTGTGGCCAAAGGGTATAAATGTATTTTCACCATGGCGGATAAGCAGTCGCAAGAAAAGATCAATATTTTACGTGCCGTTGGTGCGGAAGTAATTGTATGCCCGACCAATGTTGAGCCTGAAGATCCACGTTCTTACTATTCCGTTGCAAGAAAATTGAATCAAGAAATACCGAATTCAATTTACCCCAATCAATACGATAACCCATCGAACGCAAAAGCGCATTATGAAAGCACAGGTCCGGAAATATGGAACCAAACGAGCGGAAAAATAACGCATTACTGTGCAACTGTTGGAACAGGTGGATCGATGTGTGGAACGGCTAAATTCTTAAAAGAGAAAAACCCCAAACTCGTTGCTGTTGGCATTGACACGTATGGATCTGTTTTTAAGAAATATAAGGAGACTGGCATTTTCGACCGCAACGAAATCTATCCGTACCTCACCGAAGGTTTTGGTGAAGACATTTTACCAAAAAATGTTGACTTTGACGTGATCGATACATTCATTAAAGTAACGGATAAAGATGGAGCAATCATGGCCCGCAGACTTTCGCGCGAAGAAGGATTATTTGTAGGGTGGAGCAGCGGCTCAGCTTTGCATGGTGCGTTAGAGTATGCCAAAGAAAATTTAAA
>DPLR01000005.1 GCA_003541895.1 Cytophagales bacterium
GCACTTGCAATAAATGAAGCAGGCGAAGTAACTACAGTTTGTCCTGGATTAATTCCGGCAGCTAACATTGCTATTTTCAATGCGTCGGTGCCAGAACTAGTTGATACTGCAAAGTCTGAGCCACAGTACTTTGCAAATTCTTTTTCAAACTTTTTGACGCTCTCGCCCAAAACAAAACGCTCATTACGAAGAGTATCAATAGCTACTTGCTCCATTTCATCATCGAAAATAGGTTTACCTAATGGTATTTTCATTCATTTTTCACCTGTAACTGTGATCCAAAATATTCGACACTTCCGCAAGAAAAAGGAAACCTCTTTGAGTCATAACCGAATTTAATGCTGAACTAAACATACAGTTCAGGAATACCCTCCAATTAGACTGTAACAAGGTTTGAATATAATACAATAGGCAGATATTTGCATTTCTTTGGTAACGGCAAATGATTTGTGTTTCTTATAAAAAATTAGGAGGTTCGGGTAAGATTCAAATGAAAATGTACGAAACGACTGTTACGGCTCCAAATTAGAAACAACACCAAAACATAAACGATTGCACCAATTACTTCTAAAGTTTTGGTGGACCAAGATTCTGAAACAAATTTGAAGCCCCTTAATAAGACATTGAAAAAATAATTAAAATATTTCCTCTAAAAAATTAATGGCTCATACAAAAGAACATTAGAAAATTTGCCATTAAACGATAAGATAATATCTATTGCTATTTCATGCTTTCATTTGTAAATTCTAGCAGTATTCGTTTGAAAATTTCGGCTCCATTCTTAATACCCAGTTTTTTCTGACCCAGTCTTTCGCGGTAGTGAATGGGAACTTCCACAATACCATAACCTTCATGTTCTACATGATGATTGAGCTCAACTTCAACATCAAAGCCCTTAGATTGCACCTGCCATTTTCTAAGAATCCCAGCTCGCACAACACGTAACCCGGTCAGTGGATCAGTTAATGATACCCCATTTAACAAGTTGTGAGCAAAAGCTATGAACCGGTTACCCACATAAAAAATACTACTCAGTGCCGACTTGTCTTTATAACCATTAAACCGGTTACCGCAGACCATACCAACTTTAGGTGACTCCTCTAAAATCTGAATCATCTCAGGAACATAAGCAGCAGGATAGGTGTAATCCGCGTCCGTTAACACAACATAATCAATCGTTGGATCGATATTTGTAATTGCCTTGGCTATTGCATCGCCCTTACCATTACCATCTTGCACAAAGATTTCAGCACCTAAATTCTTTGCTACCTCAACAGTTCGATCTGTGCTCTTTCCATCCACGACTAGAACACGGGATCCATAAAGGGTATCCATAAACTCTGCAACTGTGAGCCCTATGCCTTCTTCCTCATTCAACGCCGCTATTATGATTTGCGTTGAGGGAATATACAATGTTCTACCGTTCGACAAAGAAATCAGCTCACATATCTATAATTTCAAATGGCGAAATCTTATTTAAGTAGATAAGACGAAATTTGAAATATATTAACAAGTTCAACCCTAACTTTTAAGTAATAATCAGGTTTTTAGTAATTTTTTTCGATTAAGCAGCATATTTCTTTTCTAGAGTGGCCACAAACATCTCTAAATTATTTGAAACAGCCAATTTAGTTTGAATCTTTTTTGAACCTTTTTTAGATCCCACAAAATAAAGACCCCAACCAACAAACCAAAGAAAAGCTGCTATTGGCATTACCAGTAAAAATACAACTCTGTTTCGCCTTACCATAATGTGTTGGTGGTCTGGACGACTTATAATAATTTATAACACGCTCATATATACAAACCAAATATAATCCAATACTCTATTCATTCAATATTGATATTTTTTATATCTAAACAATAAATTTGCAGCCATCAAATTTGCATATTCATGATAATGACATTCTAAATCTTCAATCAAAGAATTCGCATCGAACGCGAAAGAGGTGAGGTCAAAGAGGTCCCACACATAGAATCCAGTTTTTCCCTCTCACAATCCAACGTCTCAAGCATCTTCCTAGCTCCAACATAATGCTCCTTGTGTTCCTTGTACTGCCTAAGAAACTCTTCACCATGTTCAGTTAATATAAACTGCGAACCCTTCACACAAACAAACCCAGCATCCACTACTAAACCCAAATACTTCTCTAGCAGCTTAAAACTCAAATTTGCTCCAAACATGATATGAGTTTTATTTGCACCAGAGTTTGCAGCCTCCAAAATATCTGCCACTATGCAGAGTCGATCACGATTTTTACCCAATAAACATCACACCAACAAGAGGGCGAAAACAGCTAAAGGGTCTTGGTAATGCAAAGACATAGGAATAACACTAACAAATCCCTTCCTGATGGAAGCGGATATGAAGCAAGAACTTCAACTACAATCATTCTGCCATGTAACATCTTTTAAGTTTTATGCATTCCAACTATCTAAATAAACAATGAAACAAGCGGTGATTTGCACAAACAGCTAACCATACCTAAAAATACCCAAAGACCACCTTGAAGAAACAAATCCATTAACGCTCAAAAAGAGAAACCCAAAGTAACCAGCTAAATAACATGCCTGTTTCTTTAGCTTTGAACTTAGTTTTGAAACCAT
>DPLR01000547.1 GCA_003541895.1 Cytophagales bacterium
GCTCGGCTGGTATTTCAAAAACAATTGGGTTTCGGTGAGACCTTATTTCACACCTGGATCAACCAATTCCTTTTCTACGTATTTCTTCGCCCGCCATTATTTAAAAGATGGAAATAACTACATCGGATTTTCCTATGGCTTTGGGTTTTCACCAGACGAAAGAAGGCTTCAAAGTTCAAATGGTTTAAGTTCAGATAATATCTACATGTTGAAGGCGCAGCGGATTGGGCTTCAATGGCAAAAAACACTGGCCCATAATTGGATGCTATCAACTACCGTTTTCGTGGCACAACAAGAACTTTCTTTTGAACATGGAAATTACGTTTGGATCACAAGCCCATTGGTCAGTTTAAGGAAATCATTTTAGTATTAGATAGGTAACGGGTTATTATTTCACGCACTACAACAGCTGTCGATAAAAAATTGATTGTGATTCTTTCCGATCGATGATAAAACTCAGAAGAGCAATTGAGCGAAGTCATCTAAAAAATGAAACATTTTGGGGTTCTTCACTAACGAAATAAAAACACAATCCCCATGAGATACAAAATCACCCCCGCTGACTATTGGATCGAAATCACCACGGCAGCGATTGTAGTTGCATTGCACATTTTTGGAGTTATTAGTCTAGCAGTCGCTTTACTCGGGCTCGTAGTCTGCTTGTCAATATCATTGCCTTACAGACGAAGAAGCAAATCAAAGGTGCGCAACTTGCCTCAATCGAAAAATAAATTTATTTAAAAATATACCTCAACCGGAAGGCTACATCCCACACCAGTGGGTTACCAGTATTTTGTGTTTTCAAAATTGGGTTGACTGAATACCTAAATCCAGGCACTAACGACACGCGATAACTCTTTCCGAATTTGTAACTCACTTCACTGCTCATCAGCCCAGCAAAATTTATTGAACGATACGGAGAATCTCCTCCTGCCCCTTGCGAATAACTTTGGCGTTGACCACTGGGATCAGTCAACGTGTTACGAACAAAAAAATCAGTGGCTACACCAGGATTAATCTGCCATCCAATTTTTCGATCGATCAACAAATAACCAGCTTGCACAGGTATGGTAAAAAATTCATTGGTGCTAATAATTCCATAGGTAGATGAAAACGAATTGCTTGTACCTGAACCTCCAACTGTAAAAGCTGCCGGATTAACAGCATACTTTGAAACGGCATTCAACGAGGTGGCCGAAATATTTGTAGTATAATCAGCCGATTGATCCATGTATTGAAACCCCGATTGAAGCACCCATCGCTTGGCAATTCTAACACCTCCCAAAAAACCTGCTGTATAAGCGTTACCCGAAGGCGAGGATGTGGACGAATTGTAAGCGAGGTAGGAAGATCCTCCATTGTAATTGGAAAACGTTCCGGCCGCTGCTGTAACCGATGCCCACAATTTTTCATGATTGATTTTTTCATCGCGATAAGCGTTCATAAACAGTGGCGAGATGGCCGGCAATTGCCGAATGATTTCTACGTAAACCGGTTTGCCTTTCAGTGCAACTTCGGGCAGCGCTTTCAGATCATCCAAATTCAAATTAACGGATGCAACGTACGTTTCCGTATTCTCATCATGATTCTTCTTCCCTTCTAGCACAGGTATTTTAACATTTTCAGTCTGCACTGAAACCACATGGTCCGATCCGTCAACATTTTTTTTGAATCCAGTTTGATTTTCCCGCGATTGAAAATCGTTTTTGATTTTCTTATCCGGATTTTTGGAGGCAATCTTTGTCTCTGATGTTGATCCATCACGTTGACTTAATGCCAGTTTGTTTGGCCCACCATTATTTTCATTAAAAGTTTGCTTCTCTCTTAACGGTAAGTTGTTCGCATTTTCCTTATTCAATTTTTTTGAATCGATTCCTTTCTCTGCATTTGATTTTACAGTTCCGCCTGAATTGTTTTCACTCTCCAATTTCTTCAACGCCTCCTCACCATCTATTTTATTTTTGATTGTTCCAGCAGAGGCAATATTTTTCGTTTGCTTGTCAGCTGATATTTTTTTGTCATCAGAAGATTTTAGATCGAAATTAGTTTCCTCCTTCTTCGCCAACCTTTGCTGTTTGTTTTCGCTCCAATGATAAACACCAAACGTGCCCGCCACCAACGCAAACAAAACACAAGCGGCTGCTAGGCGCTGATAAAAAATTACAGTGCGCTTCATCGAGTTGCCCTCTGCGCGCGTCAACTCTTGATCAATGCCCGACCACACCGCCTTAGAAGGAGCAACCTCTGCCCCTTCTAAAGCATCCTTCCACTCCTCTTCAAATTTTGACCTCTCCCAATTTTCCATAGTTCCCTTTTGCATTTTCAAGTTTCGCGCGAAGTAAACTCTTCGCACGGTTGTATTGCGATTTCGATGTGCCCTCGCTCACGCCCAACATTTCTCCTATTTCTTTATGTCCGTACCCTTCAATGGCAAACAAATTAAAAACCACACGGCAGCCATCGGGCAGCGACTGCACAAGTTTTATCAGTTCATTCAAATGAAAATCAGCTAAACTTATTTTTTCGTCTTCTTGCAGTCCGGCATTTTCTACATCCACCATCGGTAGCATGTACAACTTCTGCCGTAGGTGATTGAGTGCCGTGTTGATCATGATGCGCGACATCCACGTGCTCAGGCTCGATTCAAACCGAAATGATTTGATGTTGTTAAAAATCTTTAAAAACCCCTCTTGCAAAATATCTTCTGCTTCAGGCACGTTTTTGGCATAGCGCAAACACATCGCCATAAGCTTACGGCAATAGCGGTCGTACAACGCCTGCTGCGCTGCCCGTTCGCCTTTGGCGCACCGACTAACTAACTCCGATTCACTATGCATGCCTGCGATCTGGCCGTTTGACACCGCGTAAATTCAAAAGGTTGGACTGTAGCTAATAATATTCGTATTAGATTTGAACGTATGAAAAGCACTTTTATTTATTCTTGGGCGTGCCCCTCGTCCCGAACGATCGGGACTCGGTCGGGCTGTACGCTGCAAGTCCGGCCACGCACACACCAACGCACTTCGGGCTTTCCGCTTCCATCCCTCACGCTAAAACTTTTTCTGGTCCTCGTTTTGTCGCACGTTCAAACTTTCCTCTTCGCACAAAAAGAACTCTCCCTCACCGACAAAGTGTACGAACCTCAAATCAAAACGGTACTGCTCTATGCCGATACCGAAAATCCGCTCGATTACTTACAACCTGCCAGCACTCCATACAACATGCAAACCATGGTGCTTGAGTTTGACGACCTGCAAGACAACCGCAATAATTATTATGCTAAGTTAATTCATTGCAACTACGATTGGACAAAATCATCGCTGGCCGATCTCGACTTCCTCGAAAACTATAATGAATACAACATCACTGACTACACATTCTCAAATGCCACCTACTCGCGCTTTGTTCATTATCGATTTCAAATTCCTCCTGTAAAATATACCGGCAATTACGTGGTGATTGTTTACCGCAATGACCAGAGCGATCTCGTTCTCTCGCACCGCATGATGATTTACGACAATCAAATTGCCCTCAATAAAGACAATCAATTGCTAGGCATTGCCAACTTAAATCCGGCCAATCAGCAATTCAATTTTGTGCTCGATTATGGTGATACACAAGTGATCAACCCCATGGAAAGCATTCATGTAAACATGCGCCAAAACCAACGATGGGACAACGCCAAGTTCAATCTTCAACCCAGCTTCGTGCGCGATGCCGACAGCGAATTAGATTATCGTTTTCTTGACGACAGTTGGCAATTCACCGGTGGCAATGAATTTCGCTTTGCCGATTTTCGCTCGCTCAATAATCCAGGGCAAAATACACGAAGGCTAAATAAATCAGTAAAGCCTTTTGAACTTGATCTCGCTATTGACGCACCCCGTGGTGATGGCACTTATTCGCAATACAAAGATTTAGATGGATGTTATATTATCGACAATCTCGATTACGGTGAGCCGAATATTACGGGCAATTATCTCTATGTCAACTTCACATTAAAAAGCGAAACGCCCTATAATGGCGATGTGTATTTGGTGGGTAGGTTTAACGACTATCAACGTACGGTTGAAAATAAAATGAAGTACAATGAAGCAAGGCAAGCATACGAGTCACGACAATTTGTAAAACAAGGCTGGTACGATTTTCAATATATTCTTGATTCAAAAAAAGAACCAACTACGGTTATTGAGGGCTCGCATTTTGAAACCGAAAATGTGTACGAGATTGCGGTGTATTATCATCCGTTCAGGCCCAATGCCGATTTGCTGATCGGATATTATTTAATTCAAGTGAATCAACATTGATAATTTTTTTGAAAAAAAGTCCCCGACATAAAAAATGCGGGGACGTTGTTCATCTATAGATTAATTAAGGAAGATACACTCACTGAAGCATTGCCACTCACTGTTACGAAGTCGGCAACCGATCCATTCACAGTTATCTGTGAAGTCAGCATGGTCTGGAAATTAAATCTACCCGTTGAAGTATCTTGTGCATAGGCTGCAAAGTGCAATTCATAATCTCCATCTTCAAGAAAAGCAAGCGTATAATTTTTTGTTGCTACTCCAGTCACTTCCGCACTGCTAACAGCATTTTGAAAATAGATGGCGTCATCACCTTGCGCCAGAGTTTCAGTGGATGCATTGAACGTTCCCTTCTTGTATGCGTAAACAACAACCTTGTCGGCATTACTGCTGTTTTGTTCCGTATAAGTTCCGTTCAACGTTCCTGCGCTCATCTTATCCACCACGCGAACAGACGCTTGCAAATTGCTGCTGCTCACAAAAGCGTATCGAATAGAATTATCTGCAGACCACTTGATTGCTTTGCGAATGTCGAAATCTGCAACAAGAGTAGTCGAAGCATTCGCTGCAAGATTCCAAGTTTTTGTCACATCAATTTCGACAGCACTTGTTGTACCCAATTTGTACTTTGTGTTGTCTGTAGTCTGCACGTAGCATCCAGGCACATTGCCATCCGCATCGTGATCAACATCTAGTACAAAAGTAACTTGACTGTGCGTTCCTGCTGTTAGCTGGCTTGTGCCCAACGATTTCACATTTCCATTTTGGTATGCTTTGAGATCGATCGACTGCTTAGTAAATCCTGAAATCGCCTTTCCATCTACGCGAACTTCAGCAATGGTTACAAACACACTTTTGATCGATGCGTCATCTGATGGCGCGTCAGTCACTTGAAATTCTGCTTGGCCCACGGCTGCCGGCTCATCTTTGCTGCAAGCCGCGAACAATGAAATCAAAGCAACTAACATCACCACGTTCCATTTTCTCATTTTTGTTTTCATAACGTTTTGTTTTGGATTCGTTTGGTAAATTATACGGAGAGAATGCGCTGTGTAACTTTATCGCAACCGTTTCGGTCGTTGAGCTACCGATGTCAAACTTTGAAACGTCAGAAAATGGAGACCAGTGGAGTCCGTTTTTTTGTTACATTAAAAGATATTTTGTCCTTAAACTGACTACGCGACTAATGAAAAAAACATGGAAAAACTTCTCATCGTATTTATTGCCTTTTGGTCGACCATTGCAGAATCCTCAGCACAAAAAAGTCCATTGAAGGTTGGCATTGTCGGATTGACACACAGCCACGTGCATGGTATTCTTGGCCGAGAGAAGCGCGGAGACATTGAAATTGTTGGCATTGCTGAACCTAATCGTGAACTGGCTGAACGTTATGCGAAGCAGTACAATTTTTCAATGAAGCTGGTGTACAATACCATGGAAGAAATGATTGCCGCCACACACCCGGAGGCAATGACAGCCTTCGGGAATATTTTTCAACACCTGGAAGTAGTTGAAAAATGTGCGCCCAAAGGAATTCATGTGATGGTAGAAAAACCATTGGCCGTGAATTTAGATCATGCTAATAAAATGGCAGCGCTAGCAAAAAAATACAACATACAACTGCTTACGAATTATGAAACCACGTGGTACCCATCCAATCACAAGGCATACGAATTATTCAACAGCGGAAAGATTGGTGACATACGCAAAGTAATTATTAGCGACGTTCACCTCTGGCCAGCGCAGCTTCGGGG
>DPLR01000394.1 GCA_003541895.1 Cytophagales bacterium
TCTATTCTCTCAATACCATCCGACAAATCACAAAGTGGAGAGTCCTTGTGATATAGACTCCACTTATGAGCCAATTTAATTTGATTTTTGTCCTCGTTCTGAGGTATATTTACCACCAGTTCTGACATCTTTCCTGCTTCACCGGGCGTGGCGCGGTATCTGTTTTCGTTAAGCGGTTCGGACCCTCACTACTTGAATTCGACATCTTTTTTTGATTTGTCTAACTGTTCTAATTTCTCTCAGTCCATAGCGGTTAGCGGTGTAGAAAAAATATAGATTTTAACGATCATAAATGAGGCAATTCGATATGATAAAAAGAATTCAGTTCTTGTTTTCATTTATTATTTTGAGTGTTTTCTTTTTATACGCATGTGCACCACAAAAAATTAAGGAGGAGCCTAGTTATCATGTTGTCAAACCTGCTAACGCATTAAACATTGTCTCAGAATACGGGTCTTGGCTTGCAACCGATGGAAGCGAAAGAAGACAAATCCACGATGGTATAGATATATTAGGACCGATCGGCTACCCCGTGATTGCAGCTGCGGATGGGGTGGTGGTGCGGAGTGACAAAATACCGAAATATGGCAACAGAATTGTAATTAATCATGGGAAAAATGATAATGGGCAAAAAATATCGGCTATTTATCTTCATAATAACCGGAATATGGTTAAAGAAGATGACCGGGTTATTAGAGGTCAACCAATAGCCGAAATTGGACAATGTGAAGACTGTAAAACCCCGCATCTTCATTTTGGTGTACGGATCGGCGAGCCCTTCAGCATGAACTGGTACCATACGAACCCACACGAATTTTGGATTGGTGGTCCATACAAGATAGTCTGCTTCGATGAAAATGTAAGTTTCCCAAAAGAGCCAATTAAATTTTCATATCCTGTAAAATGCGATTAAAAGTTGATTTATAGCATCTTGAGATTTGGATACTCTAAATACTATCCGACGTATCACCAAGGGCGATATTTTGTGATAGGAAAAAAATTGAAATTGTTTAATTTTATTTATGTTTAAATACTTTTGTTTTGCAAAATTCACTTCTTTCATTCCCGACTATCTTCTTCCAAAACCGCTTCGTTATTTATTTATCTCCATCGTTTTAATCCAACCATGGGCAGTTCTCGGTTGTGCGCATAAGCAGATGAGTTTGAACGAGGCAAAGCAAACGGCCATTTCAATGCGCGGAAAATCATTTGTTCCCCCACCGCGGAGCATTGACGGGATTTTAAATATACTTGATCAAGAAACACCAAGACATATATCAGCTGGCAAGGAACTGATAAATAAATTAAAAAGCGAACCTCCAATAGGTGCATCAGAAAGCGAACTGGCTAGATTTTATTTTGAACAAGGAGTAGCAGCCCAAATTTTAGGCTATTTGCATCAGAGTTTGAATAATTTTCAACAAGCTTATGAGATAGCCTCCTCTCAAAACTTTCGTGAAAATGATACATACTTATTTATCACAGATTATTTAGCCGGAATGGAGCTATACGTAGGGAACTTTGATAAGGCATTAGCTGTTTTAAAAGCATCGAATGAACACATGGGTCTATATTATTTTCTAACTAAAATATACGCGGAAATGGGCGACTTCGATGAGGCCGCTAAAATGCGGGACAAAGGAATTGCACACTTCGCGAAGATTAAACCAACTGCTCAAGAAAAACGCACTAAAGCAAGATTGGAATATGTCTACTTAGAATCACTGGGCCGTTTTAAAGAGGCTGAAAAATTTCATTGGGAAGCGTTGCAACAGGCTTTGATACTTAAGCAAAATTATCCGGATTATTCAATATATGAAAAGCGAACACTTGCCATTAATCTACTAGGACAAAAGCGCTTTGTTGAGGCGGAAATATTCGCTAGGCAAACCATAGAGGATCAAATTCGGATGTCCTGGACTGAAGCGCATAATGTAGTTCCTCATTTGCAAACCCTTGCCGAGATATTTCTTGCTCAAGGAAGATTAAATCATGCTGAGGCAATTATCAAAGCGGCACTTCGACTACACGAGAATTTAGGGATATCTACAGAAACAGATAGCTATTGTAAATCCAAAAACACACTCGGGAAAATTTTTGTTGCTCTCGGCGACTATGCAGGTGCGGCAGGCCAGTTCGAATTTTTTTTAGAAAAAGAGCATTCCAACAGATACTTATATGACATCCATTATGCCCAGAATATAGATGCCATGCTTGCTTTCGCCATGACAGGTAAAAGCAAAAAAATGATGCCGTTAATAGAAAGTGTATATAGGAAGTCCCAGAAAGTTTTTGGTGAAAATCATTTGCAGACTGCCGAATTATTGGCCACAAGAGGAATAGCCGCAATTAAGTTAGGAGCGCTTGACTTGGCCTACGCTGATTTGGCTGCTGGGGTTTCGATTATCACCAAACAAACAGAGAATAGTGAGAGCTTAGGTAACAATTACCGAATCAAGATCATCATTGAAAACTTTCTTGACCTGTTGGCAAAAACTAAAGAATCGGCTCTCGAAAAGCGTTTTGGTATCGATGCATCGGTTGAGGCATTTCAAGTTGCGGAAGTTTTAAGAGATCAAGTTGTTCAAAAGTCCGTTCTCGCCAGCGCTGCGAGAATGACGATCGAAGACAAGGACTTGGCGGAATTAGTCCGCTCAGAGCAGGACATTAAACATCAAATAAATGCCTATCAAAACCTGATGCAAAATATGTTTTCAAGGCCAAGCAGCGATCACTACCAGCAGGACATAGACAGAGTGAAGTCTGCAATCGAAAGACTGAGTGCTGCCCGAAACGTCATCCTCGATGAAATCGGAAAACATTTCCCGGATTATGCAAATATGATCCGACCGCGCAGACAGAGACTTTCTGAAATCCAGAAGCAGCTCAGGCCCGAAGAGCTGCTCATTTCCGTATACAGCACTGATGCTAGCACCTTTGTCTGGGCTGTCCCTAATAAGGGAAAGCCCGTAATGACCGTTGCGGATTTATCAAGAAACAATCTTGAACATCAGGTTTCCGAATTGAGAAAGTCAATTTTCCCTGCGTCTGATACGCTTGGTCAATTGCCCACCTATAACTTTCAGAAAGCCTATGAATTATATTCCGTGCTCCTTAAGCCGAGCGAAAATCTTGTGAAAGGGACCAAGGATATAATTTTTCTGGCATCCGGCCCCATGAGCCAGATACCCCTTGCAATTCTTCCCACCCGTCCTTTTCAACTGGAACAAGAAAAAGCCGAATTGTTTTCAAACTACCGGAATGCTCCCTGGCTGATCAGGAATTGTTCCATAACCACGATACCCTCTATTAGTTCTTTTGTTTCCCTGAGATCGCTGCCAAGAGGGGCTGAAACCCGAAAGGCATTTGCAGGTTTCGGAGACCCTTACTTTAACAAGGCTCAATTGTCGCAAGCCTTGAGCGAAATGAGACAACTCACCGCAGAACGCACCAGTGGCGGTTACAAAATAAATGTCAGAGGTATCCGGGTAACACAGGATGGGAATCTCGACAGCAATAAAATCTTATCCTGCGATATTGAACGCCTCGGTCGTCTCCCGGATACCGCCCAAGAGATCCAAAGCATTGCAGCGGTTCTTGAGGCAACTTCGGAGCAGGATGTCTATCTTGGGCTGAGGGCGTCGGAGAAGCAGGTGAAGACCATGAATCTTTCAGATCGGCGTGTGATTGCTTTTGCCTCTCACGCGCTGGTGCCGTACGACCTGGACGGGTTGGACCAGCCCGCAATTGCCCTATCCGCGCCAAGTGTCACGGGTGATGGCGATGACGGCCTGTTGACTATGGGAGAGATCATGGAGCTCAAGCTGGATGCTGATTGGGTCGTTCTGTCGGCTTGCAACACCGGAGCTGCTCAGGGGGCCGGGGCGGAAGCGGTTTCCGGGCTTGGCTGTGCTTTTTTTTATGCCGGTACAAGAGCAATTTTAGTAAGCATGTGGCCGGTGGAGACGACCT
>DPLR01000621.1 GCA_003541895.1 Cytophagales bacterium
CAAGATGCGTGCCGATACTACCGTTGGTCCGTATTGTAAAATCGGGGGCGAGGTAAGCAATTCTGTTTTGATTGGATACTCTAACAAAGCGCACGATGGGTTTCTCGGCAACTCGGTGTTGGGCGAATGGTGTAACCTCGGTGCCGATACCAATACTTCCAACCTCAAAAACAATTACGATAACGTTCGGCTGTGGAACTACGGGCAGAAAAAATTTATTGACATCGGCCTTCCATTTTGTGGGTTGATCATGGGCGACCACAGCAAGGCGGGCATTAACACCATGTTCAACACAGGCACAGTGGTAGGCGTGAGCTCAAATATTTTTGGCGCTGGCTACCCTCGTAATTTTATTCCTTCTTTTCAGTGGGGCGGAGCAGCAGGCTTCATCGAATACAAATTCGACAAGGCCCTGGAAACAGCCGAGCGCGTACTCGCCAGAAGAAACATGAAACTCGATGAAGTGGAGAGAGTGATTTTGAAATGGGTTTTTGAGGAAAAAAATAAGTGATCAGATGAAACACTTTGTGATTACCGTTCAAATGGTGCTTTTAATTCTGGTTAGTTGTACTTCTAAGAATACAGGGTCAAGGGTTGATTCGGGCACTAAAAGTACAATAGCGTTAAAGGATACTTTTAGTTTTGATGGTAAAAATTTTTTAAAAAGATATCAAAATGAAGGAGGGGTATTTGTCACAAAGTCCCAAGAAGTGAATTTTTATGAACCATCACAGGAAAGTATCAATGTGCCAGAAATAATAATTAAGTCAACATTAAACACCTTTAAGCACCCAAGCAATTATCCAGTCTATAAGCTGAAAATTGAAGAATTTGAACTCTCTAATGGTAAACATAAAATTCTGTGGAGCAAAGATATTGAAGACGAGACTCCCCTTGGAACTTGGGAAAATTATTTTCGAACAGAGAAACATGGATGCTGTGCTTCGGAAGATGGATCAGTTCTCTATGACTTAAGAGACGGAAAAGAATTTATTCGATGTAGTGGTGAGATTAAATATTCACATATGCCAACTTCGGGTTATCTGATTTATCACTCATCAAGTTCTGTAACTTTCAAAAATGAAAATGACACAACTTTAATGGGCGCCATCTATTACTTGACTACAGACCAGAAAAGACTTCAAAAACTATTTTCTTATAGATTACATTTTAAAGATGAATCGATCGCGCAAATCGAGGACAAAACATTAGCGAAATTCATTGAGCGAATTCCGATATGGTTTACACGAACTCCTCAAATGGAAGTGATCGCAAAGTCAGTTCTTAGTGAAGTTGGTTTTTTTAAATCCTTCAAGTTGTTTAAGAAAGGAGAAGAACTCAATTCTATCGACACATCAAAGTATTATGTGAAATTAAATTACGGATTAAATGACACAGTCTTAATACCAATTGATGAGAACAATGCTCTCCATGAAACAGAACTAGTAACAACCAAGAAGACATTGAGCAATAACTTATGGGTTGAAAGGTTGAAGGATCAAAAACTTCAAAAATCAAAATGACCTTCTCCTCCATCCCCGGCCTCAGCGAAATTAAAAGCAAACTCACTGGTTCGGTGCAGTCCAACCACATTGCGCATGCGTTATTGTTTGCCGGTAAAGAAGGATCACTCAATCTGCCGTTGGCGTTAGCGTTTGCTCAGTACTTGCATTGCACCAACAAGCAAGAACACGATGCCTGTGGCACATGCGCGGCCTGTAGCAAAAGTTTGAAATACATTCACCCCGATACTCATTTTGTTTTCCCATTAGGCAATATCAGTTCCGACAAAGACGAAGACCGGTTTCGCGCTGAGATTTTAAAAACATGGCGCAGTTTTCTGACGGAGCAACCATATGGCAACCTCGCCAACTGGATGGCAGCCTATGGTGGTGAAGACAAGCAGGCACTGATTGCGCGCGAAGAAAGCCGAAAGATCGTTCAAACGCTCTCGCTCAAGCCATTTGAGAGCACCAACAAAGTGATGATCATTTGGCTGCCTGAGTTGATGCACTCGTCTGCTTCCAATGGAATTTTAAAAATTCTGGAGGAGCCACCGCCACAAACTTTTTTCATCTTGGTTACCAACGCGACCGAGCAATTGCTGCCCACCATTTTGTCGCGCACGCAAATTGTGCACGTGCCTTTATTAAATGACGAGGACATCTCAACTTATTTGAGTCAACATTTTACGCTGGCCGAAGAACAACGCCACGAGATTGTTCAGTTGGCCGAAGGTGATTTAAATTTTGCGATTCAGTTGACCGATGCAGAAGATGATCACCACCAACAACGGTTTATTGATTGGATGCGCTCGTGTTTCAAAAGAGATTTTGTGAAGTTGTTGAGTTTGTCTGAAGAATTTCATGAACTGGATAAACTCGCCCAGCGAAATTTATTTCATTATGCGCTGGGCATGATGCGCGAATCATTGATTCTGTTTTCACAAGCGAATTCAATCAGTCGAGTGAAAGGGGCTGAGGAAAAATTTGTGAAAGACTTCACTAAAATTATTTCAGTTCCAAAAGTTGAAACAGCCAATAAACTGATTAATGAAGCCACCTATCATCTTGAACGAAACGGAAGCGCGAAAATGATTTTCATGGATTTGTCGTTACAGCTTGCCAAAACATTAAATCCGTAATACTTCGCCAAAGGCACAAACACCAAGTTTATTAATTTTAAAATTCGATTATTAAAAATGAAAAAAATTCTTGCAGTCACATTCATATCAATAATTTTTATCAAGACGGGAGCACAGAAAAAAGATTTCGTGGTGACCATCAAAACGAATTACGGTGAGATGATCGCCATTTTATACGATGAAACTCCGAAGCACAAACAGAATTTCATCAAGCTTGCCAAAGAGCATTACTTTGACAGTTTGCTTTTTCATAGGGTCATTCAAAACTTCATGATTCAAGGTGGCGATCCAAATTCAAAAAAAGCAAAGTCAGGTGAAAGCCTTGGCAATGGTGGCCCCGGTTATACTATCGATGCTGAATTCAATTCAAAATTATTCCACAAGAAAGGAGCGCTGGCCGCAGCGCGTTTGGGCGATGGCCAAAATCCAACCAAAGCTTCTAGTGGCAGTCAATTTTATATTGTGCAAGGAAAAATTATTCCGCAAGCACAAATAAATTCACTGCGCATCGATCAGGCCAAATTGAACTCCACTCTTTCAAAATTTATTTCAAAGTCCGAAAACAAATCGATCTATGATACGCTGAGCAAATTGTACGGAACAGGAAAAACAGATGCATTCAATAATAAAATTATAAGCTTAGCAGATCAGGTTGAAAAAGAAACAGGCGTGAAAATCCTGAAAGATATTTCTCAAGAAAAAATAAAGGCCTACACCACCGTTGGTGGAACACCGCACCTCGATGACGGCTACACCGTTTTTGGCGAGGTGATTAAAGGGCTGGATGTAATCGATAAAATTGCTGCGGTGAAAACTGCACCTGGCGACCGACCGACAGAAGACATCCGCATGTTTGTATCGATCAAAGAAATGTCGAAAAAGAAAATCAAAAAAGAATACGGATACATTTATCCCGTTAGTTCGATCAAGAAATGAGAATACTTGTCACTGGTTGCAACGGGTTACTTGGCCAAAAATTGGTGGAGTTGATTTCATCTCAACCCGATTGCTATTTGATTGCGACAGCAAAGTCACCTCTGATTCCAGATTTGCCACGAGGAGAATTTCATTTGCTTAACATCACTGATAAAACTCAAGTGAACGATATCGTTTCAACAACAAAGCCAAGCGTGATGATCAACACCGCTGCCATGACGCAGGTTGATCAATGCGAATTTGAAAAAGAAAAATGCTGGAACGCCAACGTTACTTCAGTTGAACATTTAGTTGAAGCTTGCGAAAAAAATAATGTTCACTTGGTTCACCTTTCTACAGATTTTATTTTTGATGGATCGCACGGGCCGCTCGATGAAAACGAAAAGCCAAATCCGCTGAGTTATTATGGAGAGAGCAAATTGGCTGGAGAAAAAATAATTGAGCAAAGTAAAATTGATTGGGCCATTTTGCGCACCGTTCTAGTGTATGGTGTAACCAAAGACATGAGCCGGAGCAACATTGTATTGTGGGTGAAGCAAAATTTGGAAGAGAAAAAAAATATTAATGTGGTGAACGATCAGTTTC
>DPLR01000291.1 GCA_003541895.1 Cytophagales bacterium
TCAATGCTGGCCTTGATCAAGTTCAACCGTGATTTAATATTTCTCCATCCATTGCCAGAAGAATTTTTGAATTTTTCTAAATCGTAACCCATGCCATTGTCGTCAATGGTGAGTACCACTTCGTTGCTGTATCCGGTGAAAGAAAGTGATGCCTCGGTAGCCGTAGAATATTTGATCATGTTAGAGATCAATTCTTGAATGATCCGGTACAGCGAAATTTCCGCGAGCTCAGCAAATCGTCCTTCAAAATCAAAAGCGGTAACAGTGCATTTTATTTTTCCTGCCTGATTCACTTTGCGAACCAATTCACGCACCGAGGGAAGCAATCCTTCTTTCACCAAAATGGGAGGCATGAGGTTAAACGCAATATTTTTTATCTCTTGGTAAATGTCGTTGAGCAATTGTTCTGAATTCGTAAACAGTTTATCACGCAATTCAAATTCAGCTTTGTTTTGTTTCAGTGATTGGACATTGATTTGAAGAGCGGAGACGAGTTGGCCAATACCATCGTGCAAATCCGTAGCAAAGCGGGTTCGTTCTTTTTCTTGCGAATCAATGACTGCACTGATTTGCGCCTCGCGCATGCGCATCTTCTGCTCTTGCATAACAATTTCTTGCTGATGGAGTTGGCGCTTGCGCCAGAGATAAAATACAATCGCAGAAAGAACTAAAACCACAATCAAAGCGGCTATCAAAATAGTGTTGCGTTCAATGGTAGCCGTTTTCAACTCGTTGTCTATATTCAATTCAAGAATTTTGTGATCCTTTATTTCAGTTTCATATTTTGCCTGAAGCTCGTGAATCACTTTGGCTCGTTCAATATTGAAAAGACTATCGCGATAGGCATCTGCAACAACATCCAGCTCGTATGCTTTTTTATAATCCTTTAATTCAACGTACGTTTTGGAAAGGTATACGTAACCGTGTCTGATTAAATCAATATAACCGATTGCTTTCGCTTGCTTGAGCGCCTCTTCAAACCAGTAGGCTGCATTTGAATATTGCTTTGCATTAAAATAAGTTTCAGCCTTATTAGTAGTGTTCACGGCCAACCCTTGCTTATCACCAATTTTTTTTCTGATTGCAGAAGACAAGTCTATGTATTCTAATGATTCATTCAGTTTCCCTTCGTGAATAGCCACTTCGGCAAAATCGAGATATACATAACCCAAACCAATGCTATCATGAGTTAGCAACCTAAGCTGGAGTTGTTTCTCGATGTAAGGCCTTGCTTCTTTGTACTTACCCTCCTCCAGGAGGTAAGCACCACGATGACCCATGGTGGTACCTAAAATTTCGAGATCATTTATTTCTTTCGCATATTTTTCGGCCACATCAAGACACTTCATTGAACCCTCCTCATTTTTTGTTCGATGATAAAACACTGACATTTCATTATTCGTCTTAGCCAGTCCGCGCTTATCATGAAGAGAATCGTAAAGTGTAAGTGCCTTAAAGTATTTTGGAAGAACCTTATCGTAAGCGCCCGAGAGATACGTGATCACGGCCCAATTCAGTTGCGCATCTGCTTCTTCTTTTTTCCAATGATTCTTTTTTGAAGTAGCGGCAGCCCAACCTGCCAATGAATCGGCATTGGTAAAGTCAGCACTATAAAGCGCATAATAATTTTTATTGATAAAAAGTACTTTTTCCTTTTCCCCTAACGCTTTTAATTGTTCAAGGCTTCCAGATTTACTAAAATCTTGAGCACAGACAATTGACGCTAGAACAGCCATTAAACAAATTAAGCCAACGATTCTCATATACCGACAAGTAGGTATGCGCAAATTACCAAAAAGTGCGGATTGAGTTTATGAGGAACTTGGTTAATCTTTGAATTGAAATAGGAAACCTAGTCAGGCATATTAAATAATGGTTGGTTTTGATTTGAGCTGGCATTATCAAAGATGCCGGCTCTTTTCTTTTAGGAATTACTAACATTGGAATAATTGATATGAAAAATAGATTTACAGTTTACAATGTTATTGCCATTCTCTGTGGTATTTGGTTTCTAGCCTTCGGCTGGGTCTGGGCTTGGTACGCCAATGTTTTTATTGCCTACCCTTTTGCGATCCTTGGATTTTTTATGTGGCTCGCTGGAAGAAAAGCAGAAAATAAAACGCTAAATAAAATTGCTGGTTATATCTTGCTCGTTGGACTTGTTGTTTCGCTTGGTTTTCTTGTGGCTCTCTTGATTTTCAATTGATAAGTTGAAATTATTGCAGTTTCAAAAGATTGAAAGTGCTATGACCTAAGTTGTCAGCAACGATTTTTTTAAACTCCGTGCTTTTTACAAAACCAGATTGTAAAAATTTGTTAAAAGAATCATCCCACGTGCTCTGCTTTGAAAAAATGATCCCCATCGGAGTTGAGAGTTGAAGTATTTTGTGGCTTTTGAAAGGAAGTCGATTTTTGCTTGCATAAAGAAATCCGCTGATATCCACATAGAGCATCGCCTTGTTCTTGTTTATCGTTTCAGAAATATTCGAGACATTATAGCTTTTGAAATAATCAATATTCAAATCCGGTAATGATCGCGCTTTAAGTTCTTTGAATCGATCTTCAAAAAAATTTCCCTGGTTTACATACGCAGTAAACCCCTTTAGTTTTGAAGAAACATCATCCATCGATTTAAGGTCAGGCACCGTATTCGAAGTCAATAAAAAAGAGGGTGACTCAAAAATAGGCGAACTCATGTTCATCGTCTTCTTTCGTTCATTTGTTATAAAGATGAAGACCAAACCAAAAACGCCATCTTTTGAGTTGGTTACCTTGTCAAAAATTTCAGCGATCGGTATATCTTTTTTAAAAGATTGAAAAGTGTAAGTAACATCAATGCCATTGTTCTTTTTTAAATAGCCCGCATAGGCCTGCATTATTTCAGGTAGCATTCCAACCGGTGTTCCTTTATCACCGCTCACAATGTATCCGGGCGTTTCAGAGAAAACACAAACCAAATTTGCCTTCTTGGTTTGAACTGCTTCTGAGAAACTAGTGCCCACGAATTGTGCAGACGAAATCAGAGAAAGGCAAAGGAACCAAACACAAACAATTGACCTTATAATCTTCATAGCTGCTGAATTTAGATGCTATCTAAGTTAGCTCAATTGCACTAATTGTAGCGACAGATGAAAGTTTTTCTACAGAATTGAAATTATTTCATGAGTGTGTTCGCCTAAATGTGGCGGAGGCAATAATTCAGAAGGATTTTGAAGATTGTTCATTTTCTTCGCGATGTAATTTCTTACGCCAACCAGGTCATTTTTCCGAATCAGAATTTCTCTCGCCTGCGGCATTTCAAAAACCTTTCTCATATTTTGAATGAACCCTGCAGGAATTTTACTCGACCTCAATTGTTGAAAAAAGATTTCTGAATGCTCTTCCTTGATTTTAGTTGCTAATATTTCATTTAAAGCTGATCGATTCACAACTCTACTTTGATTCACTGAAAAAATTTCGCTCAGCTCAATGGAAAGAATTTTACACAACTCCTCAAATTGTTTATCGCTGCCCACCGCCAATAAAATTCTCTTCCCATCTTTGGTTAAAAAAGAATCTCCATACGGAGCAATGTTGGGATGTGCTGAGCCTTGTCGTGTAGGAAGTTTTTTACCGACCAGCCAATTCGTTGCTTGATTTGCCAGCGAAGCAATCGCTGCCTGAATCAAACTTACCTCAACAAAACTTCCTTCACCCGTGCGCTCGCGGTGAAGCAACGCCAACAACAATCCTTCTTTCAATTGATGTGCCGCCAAAATATCAACCAATGCCACAGGCATTTTTGTAGGCGGCCCATCTTTGTCTCCGTTCAAATCCATGAAGCCAGCTTCAGCTTGAATGATGGCATCATAACCCACACGATCATCATCGCTGCCATATCCAGTGATTTGTCCGTAAATAAGTTGTGGATTGTAAGTTTTAAGTTGCGTATATGAAACTCCCAATTTTTCAGCATCACCGGGTTTATAGCTAGCAATAATTAAATCTGCGCGCTTTGACAATTTCTTAACAATCTCCATGTCATCTTTCAAATTCAAATCGAGCGCAATAGATTTTTTTCCCCAGTTGCAAGAACAGAAATAAGCCGAGCGATCATCGGTTTGTTCGTCTGCCGATTTCCAGCTTCTTGTTACATCTCCACCAGTTTTTGGGTTTTCAACTTTGATCACCTCAGCCCCAAGCTCAGCAAAAAATTGCCCCACGCTTGGTCCGGCCAAAACAGAGGCGAGCTCAAGCACACGCAATCCGGCAAACATTTCTTTATTTTGCATCGTTTTATCTCAATCGTAAAAACTAAAGTATGCGATTTCTTTTGATCTTTTTGATTTCTAGTTCATTTTCATTCGCACAATCTACCCAATTGAAGCAAGGCACTTGGCGGGGCGTTATCGATTGTCAAGGACATGACCTGCCATTTACTTTTGAGGTGAAGAAGGAAAATAAGAAGTACATCGTTGATATTAAAAATGGAACCGAAAAAATTCGTCTCGATGAAATTTTATTTTTTGGCGACTCTGTAAAAATGGTCCTTCATATTTTTGATGCCGAACTGCGCTCAAAAATAGAAGGCGATAAACTAAGCGGCACCTTCGTGAAAAATTATGCGCCTGAAGCCAATCAAAAATTCAGCGCTACGTTTGGAGAGGATTTTCGTTTTGCAAAAAATACATCTGAAAAAACCACCACCGACTTCGCTGGCAAATATCAAGTAGACTTCAAAACACAGAAAGGAAAAATTATTCCTTCGGTAGGAATGTTTCAGCAAGATGGGAACCACGTTACAGGAAGTTTTCTTACACCTACTGGCGATTACCGTTACCTCGAGGGCAATGTGGTCGATGGAAAAATGATGTTGAGTACATTCGATGGCAATCATGCTTACGTGTTCATTGCCACCAAAACTGGTGATTCGCTGAAAGGTGATTACTATGCAGGTAAACTAACTTATGAATCATTTAAAGGTGTAAAAAACGAAAACGCCAAAATGCCCGATGCCGAGTCGTTGACTTACTTAAAGGAAGGTTATAAAAAAATCGATTTCAGTTTTCCCGACCTCCATAAAAAAATGATCAGCTCTACTGATGAACGATTTAAAAATAAAGTGGTGATCCTTCAGATTTTTGGAACGTGGTGCCCCAACTGCATGGACGAAACAAAATTTCTTGT
>DPLR01000261.1 GCA_003541895.1 Cytophagales bacterium
GGCTGGTTAATTGTGATAAAGGCAAAGGACTAAATCTTTGGTTGTTCATCGATCCGGCCAACGGGCTCGATCGCTCTGCCGATGCCAACAACCTTGCGGCTCTTGGAAAAAGTATTGCCGATGCAGACGCACAACAAGTATATCAAAAGTTTGTTGTCGCTATGGACAGCATGCTTATGCCAGATCACTTGGGCTTATCGCTCGAAACCAATTTGATCCGCGACTTATCATCAGCTTCTTTATATAACGGAGTAAAGCAGGCCGTGAATGCTACAGCCACTGCAATTAAAGCCCGTGATTCAAAAGTAAAGCTCTCCGTTAGTGTTCAAGTAGATAATGCATGGGGAAAATTATTGAACGATGGATACAAAGGAATTGCGCAAGACTTTACTGATTTTCCTTTTGTAGAAGAACTTGGTTTCTCGTCTTATCCTTACTTCATTTTTGATAAGCCTTCTTCCATTCCAACAGATTACTATTCCAAACTTATGCAAGGAAAAAATATTCCTGTTTTTGTTTCTGAAGGAGGATGGAGTTCAGCGCCTTTAACGCTGTCGAACAAAACTACCGCGGGCACTCCGGCTCTACAAAAGGATTATGTTTCGTACCAAGGGAAACTTTTAGCGAGCGTCAATGCCATCGCCTATTTTCAATTAACATTCACGGATATTGATGTGGCCGCGTTGCCGCCAACAGTTCCGGCCTCCATCGCTTATTTCGCTCACCTTGGCATGGTCGATGTCAATTTACAAAGCAAACCGGCACTCACCGCTTGGGACAGTCTCTACCAAATTCCGTTGAGCGCAGGCCACTGAAATGTTGATTTCTGTTTTTGAGAGATTTGAATTTACTATCTTTAAAATTGCTGATCATATTTTTATGAAACGACTAACCTATCTACCGATTCTTATTTTTCTTTTTTCATGTCAAACAAAAAACAAAACCGAAGAAGTCATGCACATCAAAACGCACGCTGACTGGATCATGCAAGGAAATATTTATGAAGTGAACATCCGCCAATATACACCTGAAGGCACATTCAACGCATTTGCAAAACACCTTGACCGCTTAAAAGAAATGGGTGTGCAAACGCTTTGGTTTATGCCGATCAATCCGATAAGCAAAAAAGACCGAAAGGGAACACTCGGAAGTTATTATGCCGTTTCAAGTTTCACCTCCATCAATCCAGAATATGGAAACATGACCGATTGGAAAAATCTTGTGAACGCCATTCACGAAAAAGGAATGAAAGTAATTATTGATTGGGTACCCAACCACACCGGTGGCGATCATGAATGGTTGACCAGTCATCCAGATTTTTTTGTAAGAGATAAAGATGGTAACGCCATGATGGCTGCCGACTGGAGCGATACACGACAACTGAATTATAAAAATCCGGTGATGGAAGACAGCATGATCAATGCCATGAAATATTGGTTGATGAATTCTTCTATTGACGGCTTTCGGTGCGATATGGCAAAAATGGTGGCCGGATCTTTTTGGAGTAAGTGCATTCCAGAATTAAAGAAAGTGAGGCCCGATATTTTTATGCTTGCTGAAGGCGATGATGCGTATCTGCCCGAGTCTGGTTTTGATGCCATTTATCCGTGGGAAATGTTTCACCTGATGGAAAAAATTGCGGCCGGAGAAAAGCCTGCAAGCGAAATCGACCGTGTTCGGATGAAATACGATTCCGTTTATCCAAAGGGCACAATCGTGATGTACTTCACCAGCAATCATGACGAGAACAGTTGGAACAAAGCCGATTACGGATCGTTTCCGGGAAACATTCATACGCCATTTGCAATACTTACCCAAACTTTTGTTGGGAGTGTTCCACTTATTTATTCAGGCCAAGAAGAGCCAATTCTGCGAGCAATTCAATTTTTTGAGAAAGACCCGATGACTTTTGAAAAACTGGAACGCGCACCGCTGTACAAAACTTTATTAGCCTTGAGGAAAAGAAATGCAGCCCTATCAGCCGATGCTTCTTTTGCCAAAGTAGACCTCGGAGATAAAGATGCGATCTATGCTTACACGCGAGAGAAAGACGGAAAAAAAATATTGGTTATTCTCAATCTATCAAGCAAAGAGCAAACCATCACGATTGCAGATAAAAATCTTTTGAGCAAAGTTCACAATGTATTCACCGACAAAGACGAAATGCTGAATGATAAGCCGACTTCAATGGCTGCCTGGGGTTATGCGGTTTATGAATATTGATTTTCGTGGTGAAGAAAATTGCACCGAAAAAGCAAATGCAAAATGTGAGTTTTCATTCGCTCGATGATTTTTTTGAATTCATTCCATCAGATGAGAAAAAAATTCTGGAAGCCTTACGCAAAATTATTTTTGAATGCATACCCGATTGCGAGGAGAAACTTGCGTACAACGTTCCGTTTTACAAACGACATTCCAATATTTGTTTTCTGTGGCCTGCTTCGGTAACATGGGGTGGAGTAAAACAAAAAGGCGTACGCATGGGTTTCACTTCGGGCTATTTACTTCACGATGAAATCGGTTATCTCTACCAAGGAAAACGGAAGCAGGTAACCTGGAGGGATTTCACAAACGTTTCGGAAATTGATTCTACTTTGCTCTCCAATTATCTCCATGAAGCAGCGCTGGTCGATCAAGAAAAGGCCAAACTAAAAATTTCGCAAAAGCAAAAGAATTTGCTCTCCAATTCAAAAAAGAAAAAACTCAAACATTGATTTTTTTGAATTTCATCACTTGCCATATGACAATTGGCGCGCCAATGATGGAGGTGAGGGCATTCAAAGGTAGAGATTGCGTTGCACTAACGAGTTGCGAAATAAAATCGCAAAACAATAACAGGATGGCTCCGCCAAAAAGTACTGCGGACAATAAAATTTTATGATTCGAAGTTTGCATCACTAAACGTGCGAGATGTGGTACAGCAAGCCCAACAAAAGCAATTGGCCCACAGAATGCGGTGATTGCACCAGTCATTAGTCCCGCTGCAATTACAATCAACAATCGAGATCGGTTTACGTTTATCCCTAGGCTTTGCGCATAATTTTCTCCAAGCAACCAGCCATTCAATGGTTTGATCAAAAGAAAACTGAACACTACGCCAACAACAAAAATCAAAACCAACACACCAATCTCACTCCAGCTGGTATTGCCAATGCTGCCCATCGTCCACAAAAAATAAAACTGCAAATCTTCAGCACGGCTCATGAACTGCAACACACTCATCACCGAGGAAGTGGCCGCTGCCAACATCAAACCAATGATCAGAAGAGATGCATTGTCTTTTATCTTTCGTGTAACCGCGAGCATCAACAGCAACACCAAAATACTTCCGGCACCGGCAGCCATGGCAAGACTCCATTCATTGGATGAAAAAGAAAGACCTTGACCCGCAAGCACCAACATACCAACAGCCAGGCTTGCCCCCGAAGTCAACCCCAAAACATCAGGGCCTGCGAGTGGATTTCTGAAAAGCGTTTGCATCAGTAAACCACTGCACGCCAGCGAAGCACCAGCCAGAACACAGGTTATGGCCTTGGGCAAGCGAAACTGCCATACGATCGTATGAATCGAAGTATCATTCTCTGTAAAAAGGTTTTTGAAAAAATC
>DPLR01000177.1 GCA_003541895.1 Cytophagales bacterium
GAGCAAAATGAATACATGGGGATTTCTGTAGGGATACTTCCAGATTCATCAAATAATTATAAGTTAGTTTATTGTGTTGCAGCATCATGTTGGATGCCGCAACTAGCCATCTTTTCAAAAGAAGGAAGGTTAATTAGTAAAGAACAAATTGCTCAAGGCTGTGGATCAGATTGCGGTTATGGATGTAAAGACAGTCTCATAATAAGTTCTTCCTCAGAATTAAAACAAATTTTTGAAGAGTGGGAGTATGATTGCAAGCAGGAAGATCAATTGGCAAAAATGAAAATAAGGACGGTTGAAATCACCTACGTTATAGGCAACAGTGGAAAAATTGAATCGAAACCTACTGAGTCGATTGAGGCAAAAAGTATTGGTCAAAAAAAGTAATCAATTCAAAACCCATTCTTCTTCAACCACACCAGCACATACTCGGCAATTTCTTTCCAGCCGTGATCGGAGGCGAGCGAGTGGCCTCGGTTTGAAAACAGTTTAAATTCAGTCACTACTTCTTTGTTGTATTTTCCAGCAGAAGCTTTTCCGAAAATGGGTGGAGCAATGTTGTCTTTTTCACTACCTGTGATGAGCAGCGGTCCGCGTTTGATGTTATCCGTTTCTACTTCCGTTTCATTGCCAACAAAAGTTGCAAACCCCTCCTGAAAAAGCGGTCGTGCAGGAGATGGAATCGTGGCTTGATCATAAAGTTCCTTTGCTTCCTTTTCATCGAGCCTATTGGCGAAAGCATATTTGAATTGATCGAATGTCAATGATTTTGCTTTCGTGATGTTGAATGGATTTCCAAGTATCGGCAGCGAGGCTTTGAGTACCGAGAGTTGTAACTGCCAAACACCTTTCATGGGAGCCGGATCAATGGCCACACCAGCAACCGCTAAACCTCGGCTCAAAATAATTTGCGCGATGAGTCCGCCAAACGAGTGGCCGATCACGATCGGTGGTTCATTTAATTTTTGAATCTCTTTGATATAAACATCCGTGATTGCACTCACTCCGAAGTTTGCCATGGCATCAGGATTCTCGCGCGTGGCTTGAACCGTTTCACTTTCACCCGGCCATCTTGGATTGATGGAAGCATAACCACGTTGTTGAAAAAAATCCATCCACGGTTGCTACGAACTGGAGTGAATCCATAGTCCATGAATGAAGACGATCGTTCTTTTTGCCATAAGAAAAATTATTCGAGATTGATTCTTGAAAGATAATAAATCCTGATCTTTAAACCTGATGATCACGTACACACAAGCCCATTCCATTGACGACCTCAACGGCATTCTTGCGTTGCAAAAGAAAAATCTCGCGCGCGGCTTATCGCCAGAGGAAATTCAAAGTCAGGGATTTGTTACGGTGGATCATACGTTCGAGCAGATGAAAAATCTGAACGATTACGAAAAGCACGTGATTGCAAAAGACGATGACAAAGTAGTTGCTTATGTGTTGGCCATGACGAAGCAATCGCGTCATGATATTCCGATTCTCATTCCTATGTTCACCATTTTTGATGAGATCATTTTCAAAGGCAAAAAAGTATGCGAGTACAATTACCTTGTGGTGGGGCAAGTGTGTGTTGGAAAGGAATATCGTGGGCAAGGCATCTTTGATGGATGTTATGCAGCTTACCAAAATTTTTATCAGCACCGATACGATTTCGCAATCACTGAGATAGCCACATCCAACATGCGTTCACTTCAAGCCCATAAGCGAATTGGCTTTCAAAATATTCATGAGTACACCTCACCTGATGGGGTGAAATGGATGGTGGTTGCGTGGGACTGGAAAAAACCGGATTGAAGGCATTAAACTTTTTACACCATTCAAAGTCTTACGCCAATATTTTTTTACCCAACCTAACCCTTCATGAAATTCAGTTACAAAGTCATCGTATTCAGTTTCATTTTAATAGCCATTAATATATCGTGTTCAAAGAAAAGCGACCCGGCTCCATCCACATCAAGTTATTTTCCACCCTCGTCAGGCACGTGGGAAACGGTAACGCCTGCAAGTCTGGGATGGAATGAAACAGCCGTAACAGATCTTGTTTCATATTTAAGCAGTACCAACACGCGCGCCTTCATTGTGTTGAAAGACGGGAAGATTGTGATTGAAGAATACATGGGTGCACAACTTACATCGAGTGCGGCCTTCACAGCCACAAGCAATTGGTATTGGGCATCGGCCGGCAAAACACTTACCGCTGCTATTGTGGGTATTGCCAATGCGAAAGGAAAAATAAATCTGGATGCAAAAACTTCGGATTACATCAGCACCGACTGGACCAGCGAAACACTGGATCAGGAAAATAAAATAACTGTGCGCAACCAACTTACCATGACCACCGGCCTTGATGATTATAATGGTGGAGCAACTGGAGATAACGATTGCTTTACGCCAGGTTGCCTTATTTACAAAGCCGATGCCGGCACACGGTGGGCCTACCACACAGGCGCTTACACCGTGCTCGACCAGGTGCTACAAGCGGCCACCGGCCAAAACACAACTACCTATGGAAACGCTCAGTTGTTTTCTAAAATCGGAATGGACGGAAGTTTTATTATGACAGGAGAAAATAATGTTTTTTACAGCACGGCTCGCTCTGCAGCACGCTTTGGTTTGCTATTACTCAATCAAGGTGTGTGGAATGGAACGACCCTCATTCCGTCATCTTATTTTAATTTGATGACGACTACTTCACAAAACATGAACCTTTCGTACGGCTATCTCACCTGGCTGAATGGAAAAGCTTCGTTCATGACACCGGGTTCGCAAACCGTTTATCCGCAATCACTCACACCCAACGCTCCTGCCGATATGTTTGCTGCCATGGGCAAGAACGGGCAGATGATTAATGTAGTGCCGAGCAAAAACTTAGTGGTAATACGGCTAGGCGATGCACCCGATACCAACCTCGTGCCCTTCACTTACCAAAATGATTTGTGGGCGAAGTTGAATGCGGTAATTACAAACTGATGGGTACTACGGCAACATGCCCCACCCATGTCTGAACTTGAACATGAAATATTTTTCGATGAACAGTTTTCCCCAGTCGTTGAAAATATTCGGAATCATGACCGCAAATTTCCGTGGCCTGAACAAGTGATCACCAAAGATGATTACTTCTTTGTGGCCGGCATCCATTACACACAAGGCCGGTATCTTGCCCCAAGAACGTTTGACGAAGTCAGG
>DPLR01000276.1 GCA_003541895.1 Cytophagales bacterium
CTTTCCAGGCGTGCTCCTTCAACCACTCGGACACCTCTCCAAAAAAGTGCACAAAGAAATAGATAATTCGCACTACATGCAAATTTAAAGATGGGTTAGGCTGAGGGTTACCGATGTGCCTTTGCCTAGCTTCGATTGAATTTCAATTTGACCGCCAATCTTTTTTACACATTCTTTCACAATATATAGTCCTAAGCCAGAACCTTCCGACTGCAGGTGTGCTCGAAAAAACATTTCAAAGACTTTTTCTTTAAACTCTTCTGGGATGCCGATGCCATTGTCGGCAATTGTTATTTTGACAGATTCACCCAGCACTTCTGATTTAATTTTTACAAATTGTTTTTCTTTATGCTTATCGGCATACTTTACGGCATTCGATAGCAGATTTGAAATAATTACTTTCAGTCGGTTAGCATCGGTAACTATGGAATGCGAAGGATCAACTTCAAACTCAAACTGAATGGAATCAAAATTCATATTGTATTTTATAGAATCGATGCATTCATCAATCAGAGTACGAAGTACAACCTTTTCGGGTTTGATGTTGGTTCGTGCATTTTGTGAGTAAGCCAAGATGTCTTTAATAAAAGAGTCGAGCTTAGTAGCTCGATTGGCTATCATTTGAATGATGTTATCAATTTCCTCACGCTTATCTTCCTTATTGTAAATATTGGTTAACCCTAATATTGATGAAAGTGGTGCACGCAAATCGTGCGAGGCGTGATACACGAAGCGATCAAGTTCTTCATTTGCCTTCTCTAGCGCTTTGTTCTTTTCGATGATTGCTGTTTCTGCCTTCCGGTTAATTCGATCAAAGAATAAGAAAATAAACCCTGCGGTAAACAAGACAAATGTAAAATTGGTGATGAAATAAAAATGCGCTTGGTCGGGGGAGAATTCGTCAGGTTTGAACTCGGCAACTAAAAACAAGATAAATGTAACGCTAGAATAGGCAATGCCTTTCCATCGGTCCTTGTATCCATAGAATGCGATCGGAGCAAGTGCATCAGCCAAAAAATATAAAAATGTGCCAGTATCCGATGTTTCGGTAGATGAAAAATAATAGGCGAGGGCATTGGCGCGAGCAAGGAATAGAAATAATGATAAGTCTGTAAATCCTTTTCGAAGAAGAATTAGACCGATGACGGAAAGCCCAATTCCAGAAATGAATAACCAGGGTATGCCTTCTGGATTAAAAAGGTTTACAACAAAAAAGAAGCAATCAATTATGAAGTAAATTACAACAAGGTAAGTACCAAGAATGATTTTTCTTTTTTGGTCTTCGGTTTCGATTTTTTGAGTGATCAGTGAAAACATTTGTGTGACTGTGCTTACAATATATAAAAAAATAGATTGAATCCTCCATGATAAAACTCAAACGCATTTCTTAAAATGGTATCTTGGGATTTTAATTGTAGTATGGAATTACTCGACTTCTTTAAGAATGAACTCCTCGATTTTTTTTCGATCAAAGGGGTATTATCAATGATCGAATCAGGTAACTATAGCTCGCTCCGAACTTGGGGTGGAATTACCAACGCCCTTTCTCCGCTCATTCCGTTCATTGTTGTTATTGAAATGGCAATGGCATTTCTTCATAAAAAATTCCATGCGGCAGAATACAAGATTCCGTTTTTTATTTATGTGTTCAATCGCGTGGCGGGTCGCTATATTTCGTTGGGCTTAGTTGGTTTCTGTATAGGGTGGCTTCAGCCAGTTACGCCACTTCAAATTCCTTTAACGTGGTATGGATTTATTCTCGGTTACATTGCGTGGGAGTTCTCGCATTTCATTTATCATTACCTCGCGCACAAAGTTCGCTTGTTGTGGTGTTTACATTCCACGCATCATGCACCCGTGCAAATGAATTTATCGGTAACGTATGCTCATTTTATTTTGGAAGCCCCTTATGCCGATTTCATCCGCACATCCATTTGTATTTTGTGTGGTGTGAACCCCGCTATGCTTTTTGCCATCATGTTTATTGATGGAACGTGGGGTGGTTTTATACACGTGGGCGAAAATTTTATTAAAGATTCGCGCTTTGGTTTTTTAGGTAAACTGATTTTAACTCCCTCGCATCATCGCGTTCATCATGCAAGAAACCCGCTGTATATGGATACTAATTTCTGCAACCTGTTAAATGTATGGGATCGAATTTTTAAAACGTACCAGCCTGAGCAAAGAGAGATGGCCATCGAGTATGGCATTACGCGCACAATTAATGCGGGGAATTTTTTTGATGTTTACTTTGGCGAATTTTATCATCTATGGAAAGATGTTGTTACAGCGCCAGGTCTTGTCAATAAATTTTTATATCTCATCATGCCGCCTGGTTGGAGCCACAGCGGTGATCATAAAATGGCTAGTGTAATCCGAAATGAGTATTTGAAAGATCAATCAAAAATTATTCAATAGATGAATATTACACTTAACAACCCCCGCGTGGTGCGCGCTTGGTGCATGTACGATTGGGCCAACTCGGTTTACTCGCTAGTCATCACGTCTGCCATTTTCCCGGTGTACTATCATGCGGTTACTTCTAAGAACGGGAGCGATGTAGTTCATTTTCTCGGGTTTGATGTGGTCAACTCGGTGTTGTATTCGTATGCACTTTCATTTTCTTTTTTGATCATCGCACCCTTGTTGCCTTTGCTATCGGGCATGGCGGATTATACGGGCAACAAAAAAATATTCATGAAACTGTTTTGCTACACGGGCGGGTTGGCGTGTATGGGTTTTTATTTTTTTACATCGCAGAAGTTGGAGTGGGGAATTTTTTGTGTGGTGTTAGCAAGCATTGGCTACTCGGGTAGCCTCGTTTTCTACGATGCATTTCTTCCAGAAATTGCAACACCCGATCAATACGATAAGACTAGTGCACGTGGTTATTCGTACGGTTATTACGGAAGTGTGATCATGATGGTGATTGCATTACTTTTTATTTTGTATCCTACCACGTTTGGATTTGCTGACGATGGAATTGCTACGCGATTTTCATTTTTGTTGGTGGGCTTG
>DPLR01000027.1 GCA_003541895.1 Cytophagales bacterium
GCACTGACGTAAATAATTGTTCTAAGTCAGCGATGGCAACAATAACGGTGAATCCAATTCCTGGCAAGCCAACAATTACGCCTTCGGGACTTAACACATCAACCCCGACACTTACCTCAAGCAGCAGCTCGGGTAACCAGTGGTTTGATAACGGAACAGCAATAGCTGGTGCCATTAATCAAACTTACCATGCAACCACCAGTGGTTCTTACACTGTACAAGTAACTTCAAATGGATGTACTGGTCCTTTATCTGATGCTTACGCTTTAGCCATTACAGGTATTGAAGCCGCTAATTCTGATGCTTTACATTTATATCCAAACCCCGTAGATCATCAACTAAATATCGAATGGGGAACGTTTACTCCAAATTCTCTTGTTGAAGTGCGTATTTATGATTTGCTTGGCCGGCTGGTCAGTACCTATACTTTAAACACAAATGAGAAATGGCTTGAGGTCGGGCATCTATCTACAGGGCAATTTATTTTTCAAGCCATTCAGGGAAACCAATTGAGTACGCAGCGATTTATAAAAAAATAATGCCACTAATTTTGCAAAGGTTAATAACGCTAGACACTCAATAAACACACAAGCTTTTCGAAATGTCTTCAAAAAAAGTTTTGGTAACCGGTGCGGCTGGGTTCATTGGTTTTCACCTTTCCAAAAAATTATTGCAAGAAAATTTTCAAATAGTCGGCTTCGATAATTTGAATGACTACTATGAAGTTTCTTTAAAAGAAGCCCGATTGTCTCAGCTGCGCGCTCATTCAAATTTTTCATTTGTTAAAGGCGATCTTCAAGACCGATCATTAATTGAAAAGACTTTTGAGGAATTTAATTTTGATTTTGTGGTTAATCTTGCCGCTCAAGCCGGAGTTAGATATTCCATTCAAAATCCATACGCTTACCTTGAAAGTAATATCCATGGCTTCTTGAATATTTTGGAAGCCTGCAGGCATCACAAGCCAGCTCATTTAGTTTATGCCTCATCAAGCTCGGTCTATGGTGCAAACAAACAAATGCCATTTTCAGTACATCACAATGTTGACCACCCGATCTCCCTTTATGCAGCCTCGAAAAAATCGAATGAGTTAATGGCCCACACGTATTCAGCCCTGTATAACATACCAACCACAGGCTTACGTTTTTTTACTGTATATGGTCCTTGGGGAAGACCTGATATGGCGAGTTTTCTTTTTTTGAAAGCAATTTTAGAGGAAAAGCCTATTGATGTTTTCAACCAGGGGAAAATGAAAAGGGATTTTACTTTTGTAGATGATATTGTGGAGGGCATTTTCAAATTAATTCCAACTATACCAAGAGCAAATTCTGATTGGAATGCTCTTCGCCCTGACCCAGCCAATAGTTTTGCGCCTTATAAGTTATACAACATTGGGAATAACCAACCAGTGGAGTTGCTGTACTTTATTGAAGTACTCGAAAAAAAAATCGGTAAAAAGGCAATAAAAAATTTCTTGCCGCTTCAAGATGGAGACGTGCCCGAAACCTTTGCTGATGTAGATGACTTAATACGAGATGTGGGTTTTAAACCGTCAACTTCTATTGAAGTTGGGCTTGGAAAATTTGTTGATTGGTATTTTGACTACTATAAGATAAAAACAAAAAAAGCAGATCATTGATCTGCTTTTTTCATATCGCTCGCTTTATAGACTTAGCGGCTAAATATTTTTAACTCTCGATTTAAAAGATTAGGAATGCTGCAGCGACTAGGGCGTAGAAACCTATCATTACTACAATATGCCCTAAAATGCCAGCGCGCTGAAAATAAGATTCGAGTTTGCCTTCAGAGTTAGATTCAAGCCTTGAGTTTGACAGTACATTATAATTTTCCATTGCGCAAATAAATTATAGTTCAAAGGAAGACTAAATGGCTCGAAATCAATACATGAAATCGACTAATAACCTATGGAGGTAATATTTATGAGGATTTTGCCTATGAATGGTATCGAATATGAGGCTTAAGCCAGCCTAAAAACTAGAAAATAACCTAAAAAGCAATACCAATGATCACCTTTTAACGGGCTATTTATTTGGTATTATGCTTATTGAATAGAAGAAAGAGAATTATTTGAAGGGATCCATCCCATAGATGTTGACCCGCCTATCGGCATTTGTTTGCCGAGTAAGAAACTGGAGAAGTTGTTCAGTATAATTCTTGCGCTTCTTATGAATTTCAGGCTTACTGGTGTGAGTAGGCTTTTCTGAATCAGCAGTTAATAGAGTTTTCATTTTCTAGGGTTTGTTTGATACAACCCTATCGAAATTGCATGCCAGCAGAAAATCCGTTAAAAAATCAATAAAAAAGGCATTTCAATCTTACATCTATCCTATTTTGGGATTTTCAATCCTAAACTGAAAATCGTAAAAGCTTTGATATGAAACGAAGCCAAAAGAAGAAATTAAGCCGTTTGTCTTCGGTTTAAAATGAAATTGATTTGCTCTTGGGTTAAGTCAAAAACGATATCGACAAACTTGTTGTCATACGAATTTTTAAACAACAATTTCTTTTTGTACTCGCCATACGTGTACTTCATTTTACTCAAATCGACTTTTGGGTTGGGCTGATAATTGGGGCTCACCTCCAAAATTAATGGCTGAGTGGAAAGATCATCGTTGCGCCAGGCTATATCGAAAGCTCCAGTAGTAAGGTTGAGACGTTTAAATTGATCAATAATAAATTCACGCCATTGCTCAGGGAATGATTCAAAATCAACGCCACTGCCATGCGAGGTAG
>DPLR01000362.1 GCA_003541895.1 Cytophagales bacterium
TGAAGATAATAAGAAAGTTACTGGATATCAGACTCACACAGTCATCCACTTTTGCCTGAACAGTATAAATCCCCGCTGCCGCAACACTTAAAGTATTGTTTGTTGCATTTGTTATTGCAGTTCCATTCAAAAACCATTGGTTACCAAAAGCAGCACTGGATGTTAATGTTGGTGATGATGTATTGGCACCGGAGATAGTAATAGTTGGCTGGGCAGGGTTGATGCAAAAACTTTGGCTAACGGATTGTGCTGCATTATAGCTGAAGCTCCCCGATTGGCTTGCTGTTATTGTATCGCGTCCTGCACTTACAATTGTAACTATACTTCCATTTAAAGTAACCTTGCCTGAACTGGTTGAATAACTAATTGGAAGGCTAGAACTGGCGGATGCCGAAAGCGTAAATGTAGGATCGCCTACTGTTACATTAGGAAGCGAACTAAAGGTGATAGTTTGACTTAATCCATTTACAGTTAATTGTACTTGAGTGCCCAAAACCGAATTGTAGTCTGTGCCATCTGTTGGAACAAAATCTACACTCAATGTTTGATTTGCCCCGGCATTCAATATTGTACCAATGGGTGGATTGTAAGTTAGTGTTCCGGGAACACTTGCTCCAGCATTCAGTTGAGTTGAACTAAGGGCTGTTCCGTAATTAATTGTACTTGGGTTAGACCAAGTAATCACGGGTGTCGCCTTGTTCACAGTAATTTGAACCTGCGTATTCGAGACGGAATTATAGTCGGTGGCATCTGTCGGAACAAAGTTCACGGTTAATGTTTGATTTGCTCCGGCATTCAGCATCGTACCTAAAGCCGGGCTATAATTGAAAGTACCGGGAACATTTGCTGTTGCATTTAATTGCGTTGTGCTAATAGCAGTTCCATATGTGATGGATGATGGATTTGGCCAAGTAATGACAGGGGTCGCCTTGTTCACGGTAATTTGAACCTGCGTATTCGAGACCGAGTTATAATTGACAATATCATTCGGAACAAAACTTACGCTTAGGTTTTGGTTTGCTCCTGCATTAAGAATTGTACCTAAAGGCGGACTATAAGAGAGAGTACCGGGAACACTTGCCGTTGCATTTAGTTGGGTTGAGCTTAGAGCCGTTCCATAAGTGATTGCTGTTGGATTTGACCAAGTGATTATTGGCGATGCTTTATTTACTGTGATTTGGACTTGAGTATTATTGACGGAGTTATAATTAACATTATCAGTCGGAACAAAATTGACACTTAAGTTTTGGTTCGATCCAGTGTTAAGGATTGTACCTAATGAGGGAGAGTATGTAAAAGTGCCGGGAATATTTGCCGTGGCGTTTAATTGGGTGGAACTAAGAGGCGTTCCATATGTAATTGCAGTTGGGTTTGCCCAAGTGATTATTGGAGTTGCTTTGTTCACTGTGATTTGGACTTGAGTATTATTGACAGAAGTATAATCAACATTGTCTGTTGGTACGAAGTTTACGCTTAGTGTTTGAGCAACACCCGCATTCAGAACTGTACCTGCAGGCGGAGAGTAATTGAAGGTACCTGGAACATTTGCCGTTGCATTTAATTGTGTAGAATTAAGAGTTGTGCCATAAGTAATGGATGTGGGATTAGACCACGTAACAACGGGGACTGCTTGGTTTACCTGAAGCTGAACAGTCGTATTTGGGATAGCCATATAATTAGCCGCGTCCGTAGGAGCAAACCCAACGCTCAATGTATAGCTTACTGCGGCTGGTGGGATTGTTCCAACTACCGGATTATAAGTAAAAGTTCCCGGCACATTTGAAGTCGCATTTAATTGGGTTGAACTCAAGGCTGTTCCGTAAGTGATTGCGGAAGGGGTAGGCCATGTGATAACTGGATAGGCTTTGCATGAATTCCTGAAAATTGAAATTGTGCTACTATTTTCATTTGCTACCACTATTTCTGATTTCCCATCCCCATCAAGGTCTCCAACAACAACTCCCTGCGGTAGAGACCCAGCCGTTAAGTCTGGAGTTAAGTAAAAAGAAATCAATCCCGATGTTGAGCTATTTATAATTCTTGAAACAGTGCCGGAAGTGCCATTTGCTGTAACCGCCAAATCCAACTTCCCATCAAGGTCTAGGTCATTAATTGTGATGCCAAAAGGGCTTTTACCATTTGCTCCTACCCCTGCGTCAATAGTTGAAAAATCAGCTTTAACAGATAGAGAGCCTGTTGTGATTGACCCAGAAGTGCTTGTGTTTCTAAATGTTGAAATGGTGTTACTCCCATAATTAGTTACAGCTAAATCATTTTTACCATCCATATCGAGGTCTCCAATTGCAATGCCAGTAGGTGCTGTTCCGGTTGCAAAATCAACTTTTGCAGCGAACGAACTTGTGGTAATTGATCCAGACGTGCTCGTGTTTCTTAGTACGGATATTGTATTTCCGGTATTATCTGTAACAACTATATCTGGCTTGCCATCTCCATCAAGTTCTCCAATATCAACACTCCTTGCAAAAGTGCCCGTAGCAAAATCAACTTTAGTTGCAAAGGAACCTCCATTAATTACTCCAACAGTGCTCGTATTCCTAAATATTGAAATAGTATTATTGCTATTTACTACTACTAAATCAAGTTTTCCATCTCCATCAATATCATTAGCTGAAACCCAATAAGGATTTGGTCCAGTTGCAAAACCTGTTGGAGAATTAAACGAAGATGTGGTTATTGACCCAGTAGAGCTTATATTCCTGAACACCGAGACTGCACTAGCATTCCAATCTGCTGAAACAAAATCTGATTTACCATCACCGTCAAAATCGCCAAGAGCAACACTGTAAGGATTTGTTCCTGTCCCCGTTGAAAAGTCTACTTTATTAGAAAAGAAGGGATTAATAACCGCTCCGGTTGGAAAGATTGAAACAATAAATGGTTTGTTTGAAAAGCCCGTTAATCCACTAACTGTTTCTGATATTTTATTGTATGTCGCTCCAATTGGAACAGTAACAATAAGCTGAGTTGCAGTCGCTGTGTTTACTGTTGCTTTGGTCGCTCCAAAATAAACAGTATTGTTAGAAGGGGTGGCGCTAAAATTTGTTCCGATAATTGTTACTGATGTCCCCACCGGTCCACTTGTGGGACTGAAACTTGTTATGGTTGGTACTTGTGCAAAAGCATTTTGGAAAAATGCAATGAACAGGACAGCTAAGATTGGTATGTTATTTTTCATAGTTTATTTTTTTTCAAGTTGATTTTTGTTTTGGAGTGCTGTTTCATTATTGTTTTCATCGATGCAGTAATCTTTAATTGTAGTGGACAAACCCCCAGATGACAAAGACTATAATTAGGAATACCCACCAGTAGGCCAGTATGCCAAGAAATATCATTCCGATTATTTCTCCGATGCTAGTACCATTTTGTTTTTTATGCTTTTTTTGAGCCTTGGTATAGAAACTCCTGAGGGTTACAAGTCCGTCTTGATACTCTTGAGTTTTAGTGGATTTGGCAATCTTCAACAAGTCGATACCTTCTTCTACTTTTAATATGCAAGCATTTAGTCGTTTTAATTGATCTACACCGATATCATCATCGTTTTCAGTTAAGGTCTTGCCGACCTGAATTAATCTCAGAGTAATTTTTTCGATCTCCGTTTTCGATTCAGGGAAATCAATCTCCAAGATTGATTGGCTGTTGCGATATATGCTTTTCACCTTATTAGTAGTTTTATGTGTCTTTGGCTTCTCTTCAACATACCCCTGCTCTTCCGGCTCGTTATATTCATGCTCATGTTCATGTTCATGTTCAACATATGCGCTATTCTCAATTGCATTTTTGATTGATTCCGCATCATCTTGAGAGAAGCCATGAACCGATATCTGCTTACCCTGCGCAAAAAATGAGATTGTGGAATAGCCGACCATCGGTGAATCCACTGATACGCCAGAAATATTGGCGTATGGGATAAATGTGTTTTTCCCAGACATAAAACCGGGAATTCTGACTTTGATTCCATTATCTTCTGTGTGAATTTCTGCGGGGAATAGACTGTTTCCATCTGAAAGTCTTGATGCTGTGTATTCCATAATTGATTGTATTTAGATTTTATTTTAAATTTTTTCAGGTGGGCGGGTGCCAACCGTTATAAACTAAGAAACCACTCTGTTGTGAGTGGTTTCTTTCATTTGAGAACAAATTTTTCTGAGTGTTCTAAATATTCATACAGCTTAAAATATCGCTTTATTTTTTCTCTCTTGTCTTCAAATTCATTTTCATTGTTGAACACCAAAACCAGTGATGCTTGGATGCGAGAATATCCAACAAGCAGTATCCACTTACCAAAATGTTTTTTCAAATCAGAAATTCTTTTAGCGGGAGAGTAATTAGTATTACCAAGATGTTGGAAAAACCCGATGTAATCGTTGGTCGTTGTTTGATTTTTGATTTTCAATACATCTTCTCCCCTCAAGTACATATCGCGTTTTGAGCGAAACCTCCTAACGACCCCTATGTCCGATCCAATATCTGGATCACAGTAGATAAATTTCTTCGCACCGATGATCTTACATTCAGATGCCACTTTTGTAAAATAGTCTGTTCTGGTTTCGTCCTTGAAAAAACCATTTGAATTTCCATTGGGCGAAAACCATGTATACTTAAGGTTGCGCTTTTGAAAATAACTTTTAATCTCCTCTATTTCACTTTTCTCCTTTTGTTCAAATTTTGATTTCAGGAAATGATAGAGTAATTCATTTTTTGAACCGAGTTCATAGGTAAAATACTTCGGGTCGTATTCTTTTGGCTGCGGTTCAGTTATCATCGGCACATAAAACAATTTTTCAGTACCGTGTTCACATAGATAGGTGATCAAATCAAATTTGAAGAGGTCTAATGCGTTACCAAAATATTTAAAATTCATTTTTCAAGACTCATTAATAATAGGGGGCGGGTGTCAACGCCTATAAACTATAAAAGCTTTTCCCACTTGAATGAGAAAAGCTTTTTTTGACTTCCAGCCGTACCAAAGAAAATAATTTTTCCGTTCCCACACAAATGGTGCATTTCAGTGTCGTTTTTTCGCTTAGGAGGCTCTTTTAGTAAAAATATTTGCGTAATAAATGCCTCATTGTTCAATTGTGCAATATATGCCGTAAAATGAAAAACGTGAAATCCTTCCATTTGCTTAATGGCAAAAGTGAAGAAATTAAGTTCCGATGAATGGATTTTTCTGATTTCAAACAGGCTCAAGGATTTGAGAAAGGGGTTGGGTTATACCAGCTATGAGACTTTTGCATTGGATTATGGCCTTGATAGAAAACAATACTGGAGAATAGAAAATGGTTCTAATATTACCATCAGGACTTTGGTGAAGATTCTGGAGATTCATGAAAAGGACTTAATAGTGTTCTTTAAGGAAATTGAAGTTCTGAAAAAGACCACCTTGAAATAGGTATGGATTATAGGATTTGAGGGGATTTCATATTGTTACCTTTTCCCATTTTTCGTACCGTAGCTTTTCCGTTATGTTCAGTCCTTCCTCCACCTTACTCGCGATTATCTGGATTAAAGGCAGTTCAAATTTCCTTGGCTTTGAAATGCTTTTCAATAGCTGTATTAGAGATTCCATTGCTATGAAATTTTCAAATTGGTTCAAAGGGTTGAATTTGTAATTGCTGATTTGGCAAGTATTAATTGCCGTGTAGATTTCTTCGCACTGTTTCTTGGTGAAGCCGTAAATAGAAATCTTCCTTTCAGGTACTCCAACAACTAAGTCTATTGTCGAGAATCCAATTTTAGGAATGTCAATATCAATGTCAACGAACCTGATCTCTTTAACATGAACTGTCTCGTTGGATTGCTTAGTGACTACGCTAACATAGCCATTCTCAATCAGGACGTAGGAAGGCGAGAATATGTTTAGTCTCGAAAAGAGGAACGTATTGAACTTCATTGTGGTTAACGTTGATGTATATATTTGCTCCGCCCTCTTTATTATTGAGGTAATCGAAATAGGTCTTAGATTTTTCATTTCATTACTCTGATTCTATTGCTTGGTACATCATCAAATGCAGATACTTTCTGTCCTTTGTTAGGATTCGAACTGCACGTTGCTTTGTGGGCAGCTAATTTGTAAATACTCGTGAAGACCTGTCCGCACTTGCATGTTACCTTCTCGATTTCACGCCTCTTAAATTCTTCAAGTTCCACTAGTTGATTCAGTAGCTTTACTGAGTCCTCCTTTGCTACGGATAATTCAGATTTGATTAAACTGATTGTGCGATTGTATTCCTCATTTTCTTGTTTGAGCGTTTCAATTTGTTTAATCATATCGGTCGCTTGTAATTCATCATTGAATTTCTTCACGAACAGTTCTGAATACACGTAGTTGAGTCCACACACCATTGCCCCAATGAACCACCTGACTGCAATGTCCAAAATTGGTTGAGTAGTGTTAAAAGCATCAATGAAAAATAAAACGATGAAACCGGAACAGATAGCGAAGAAGATAGGTAATTGCTTGCTTGAGAAATATTTTACGTTGGCCGTGATTACTAATACAGTAGTCTCAATTCCACAACTTAAAATCCACGCGGCCATGTCTGCTTGCCATGGCGACATGCATTTCACAAATACTTGGTAGTATAGTCCATGACCTACAAAGAGCATTGTGACCACGGTCATTAATAGTACAAATATTACCATCCCTAAACTGGTGATGGTATTAGCAATTGCTGATACGATTTTACTCATAGGTATTATTGGATTAATTGATTGATTGCTTTTATGATTGCTGAATGTATAATGGGTTCGGTGGGGATGATCTTGTCGTTCTCATCTTCAGGAATTGGATCATAGTAGTACAGGCGAACCTGATCTTTTCTCAGCAACAATCTTATAGCCTCCTGAAATAATGAGTGAAGCGGTTGGTTTCTCATCACTCTTGGCATATTAACATGCGTCATGTAGATGTCGCCCGGATTATCATCGTGCCATTCAGCAACTTTCGCGAGTAGATGGATGTTGCTTAACATACGGCATTTCATGTAAAGAGCGATCTTGTGGTTGCTTTGGTAGGAAATGTAACAGTCGATTCCGCTACGGATGTTAAGCATGAAACTATTTAGGGAGTGGTTGATCTGACGGCATCGTCCCTTATCCGAAATAAATCGAGAGTAGTGGTTGGTTAGTAGAAGCCTTAAGTAAAGAGTTTCTATTTGGTCAATGGTGGTTGAGTAGAGGGTATCGGCAATGGTGATCTTGAACTGATCGACAGTTATGGTGATATAATCACTCTCGTCTTCTCGCAGTACGTAGGTTACACTGTCATCGTCTCTGAAACATGACAGATTCAAGATCAGTTCGTGTGGAGAATTATAACGGATAAACCTAATAATGCTGTTCCTCGTCTTGTAAGAAACGCGATAAAAAAAGCCGGATGATTTTCCGGCAGAAAAAAGGGGCAAGTTGTTCTTACTTGCCCCGTCAGGTGGGTCGGGAATCATTAATGTAGAGTTTAATTGTTCATCGGATGGTTTGAGTAATGAAGAAAAGGTATTTCGGAGGTCAAGGAAGGTATTTCGGAGT
>DPLR01000019.1 GCA_003541895.1 Cytophagales bacterium
ATGAGCAAATCAGGTTTTACATTCTCGTGATCGCTCGCTAGCATTTTACCTGTACGCGCAATGCCTGTTTGAATTTCATCCATCATCAGCAGCACATTATTTTGCTTACACAACTTTTCGGCTGCTTTCAAATAGCCATCGTGTGGCACGTAAACACCGGCTTCACCTTGAATGGGTTCAATCCAAAGCCCACAAACATTTTTATTGGAGAGCGCTTTTTCAAGAGCAGCTACATTATCGTAATCAACGATTTCAAAACCCGGCATGAAGGGTCCGAAATTTTTTGTTGCCGATGGATCGGTTGACGCAGAAATAATGGTGGTTGTACGCCCGTGAAAATTTTGTTTGGCGGCAATAATAACCGCTTTATTTTCCTCAATTCCCTTCTTGGTATACCCCCATTTACGCACAAGCTTAATGGCGGTTTCATTGGCTTCGGCTCCACTATTCATGAAGAGCGCTTTGTCATAGCCAAAAGTTTCACAAACGTATTTTTCGGCAAGACCAAGTTTGTCATTGTAAAATGCGCGAGAAGTAAGTGTGAGCTCTTTTGCTTGATTGATCATTGCATTGATGATGCGCGGATGGCAGTGTCCTTGATTGACCGCACTATAGGCAGAAAGAAAATCGTAATAGCGTTTGCCTTCCACATCCCATAAAAAAACTCCTTCGCCTTTGTTCAGAACCACAGGAAGAGGATGGTAATTATGCGCTCCGTATTTTTCCTCGAGTGCAATTGCATTTTGGGCGGATGTGATTGTGTCAACCATAAAAAAAGAATTAGAAGACAAAATTATCTAAAAGTAAAGGCAAAGCCTATTCGCGATGAAGGAAGAACTAGGTGTGGTCTAGATCACTTCTTTCCGTCAAGCTGATTGATGGTAGGTATGTTTTCTAAAATATTAGTCCTTACTTGGCTTTGTAAATACCATTCAATCTGATAAAACTGCGCAGCAACAACTACTCCGATTTGCTTTTTGATTTTATTATAGTACTCGGCAATTAATTTATCCTGTGTATCTGAGAGCGCAATGATGTCCTTCATTATTTCATCCGTCTCTGTTTCATTGAGCCGGGTATAATTCTTTACGTAATTGTTTAATGCGGCAAACCTTTTTTGGCTATGTTCCCTACGATTGTTTTCGTATGCATCGTATAGCTTCCAGAACCTTTCTTGATTCGAATTATCGAGTTTCACAAACTCTGCAACAATCTCTTTTTTGGGCATACCAAATAGGGCCTTGAACATTTGCTGCTCATCGGGGCTCGATTGAGCCAATAGGTATGCCGGTAAAAATATGATCAAGCCAAGAATGACGAATTTATTCATATGCCAACTTAATTAAAGTTTCGAGATTAAAAGTTAATACTTTTTGATTTCATGAAAAGTTATCCTCAAATAATTTTTTTCAACTCAATGTTAGTTGATGTAAATGTGAGACGTTAAAGATACCTTTGTAAAACGATTTAATGATGGGTTCATTGCCCCATTGATCCTCGAATTTAAAAGCGACTGGCAAACCATGGATTCAAATTTTGATAGGATAAAGCTGCTTTTTGAAAGCTTAAAAAACATAGGCTTTTTTGAACGACTTTTTGGTTGGAGTAAGATCAAGAACCAGATGATCGATGCCTCGGCTGATTTACAAAAATTGATTTCAAGAATTGAATTGGTTAGCCAAACAGAAAGCGCACTTTCAGTTGAGCGAGCCACCAGTAAAGGACTAAATGATTCTGTTACCCGACTCACTACCGAACTTCAGGTGGTGAAAGAGGCCAATAAGCAGATTGAGTCTTTACAGCGCGAGCTAACAACTGCCTTGGAGCAGAATAAAATTTATTTAAAAAGAGGAACCGAACTTTCAAACGAAGTTTCCGTGCTTCGCGAGCGGCTGGAAACCACCGAACGCGAATTGCATAAAAGCATCCAGCAAAATACTCAGTTATTAAAGGACGAAGATTTTCGCAAACAAGAACATGCCAAAGGTGTTGAGTCGTTAAAAAATATTCAAGATCGAATTCAGAACGATCGCAACCGCGAACTGCAAGAACGGAAGGATGCCGAGATCAATCGCATACATCGACTCCGCGAAACGTGGAGTGCACATCAGGAAAATGTGAAGAACATGATCAAAGCAATTTGTTCGCGGTATACTATTGAATATGTAGATAAAGTTCCCTTTAAAGGTGAGCCCGATAATACGATAAAGATTAGTGACGAGTTTGTGGTGTTTGATGCCAAGAGCCCGGCTGGTGATGACCTTTCCAACTTTAGAAATTATTTGAAAGCTCAGTCAGAGTCAGCTAAGAAATATGCGAAAGAACCCGATGTGCGAAAAGATATTTTCTTGGTCGTTCCCAGCAACACACTCGATAGCCTTGATCAATTTGTTTTCCGCCTGGCCGATTACAATGTGTTTGTTATTTCAATTGATTCGCTCGAGCCAGTGATTCTGAGTTTACAAAAAATAGAAGAGTATGAATTTGCGGAACAACTAAGCCCCGAAGAGCGCGAAAATATTTGCCGCGTACTGGGCAAGTTTGTTCATCTTTCGAAAAGACGAATTCAAATCGATGGGTTCTTCACCCGGCAATTTTTTGAATTGGTCTATCGAAGTGAAGCTGACTTACCGAAAGACATTTTGGAGAAAGTTTCTGAATTCGAGAGAGCAGAAAAAATCAATCCACCCATTGAGCGAAGAGCCAAACACATTAGTGCAAAAGAGCTTGAGCAAGAAACATCTTCGTTGAAGAGTGAAGCCAATGCCAAGGGGATCCTTACAGAAGAATCAATTTTATCTTCCAGACTAAACAAGTTGCCGTTGTATTCTACTGAACCCGATCCAGAGAAGAAAGACGAGCAAGGCGATTTGTTCGATTAAAAAAAATGCCGCACCAAAAAACTTCAGTGCGACATTTCACTATGTAAAAGATTTACCTCGTTTCAGGTGCGGGTCGTTGCGGAGCAACAAATGCTTTCTTCACTGCTTCTTTGATTTCAGTTATGGCTCGCTCAAGTTGTGTGTCAACTCCTTTTGAAAGCGCAGTCAAGTCTTCTTGCACCTCAATGTCAGGATCAACTCCATGACCTTCTTTAAACCATTTGCCATCGGGATCCATCATCCTGAATGTAGGAACAGTAATTCCACCGCCATCAATTAAGCCGGGCACGCCACTTATGCCAATTAATCCGCCCCACGTTCTTGCTCCGATCAGTGGACCCAATTTTTTCTTTCTGAAATAATCGGGAAAGGCATCGCCTCCGGAGCCGCTCCATCCATTGATCAACATTACTTTCGGACCGAAGTGCGCATATGGAGGCCATGGCCACGTGTTGCCATCGCGTATAGCCCAGAAAGCAAGTGGCTCACGATTGAGTAATTCAACGAAGCGATCGGGAATTTGCCCTCCATTGTTGAAACGCTCGTCAATCACCAATGCTTTTTTGTCCCACTGTGCATTGAATTGCCTGATCAATTCATTTTGTCCATCGATGCCGGTACTACGCACATAGATATAACCAACGTTTCCATTCGTAGCTTCATCCACTCTTTTGCGATTGGATTCAATCCATGCTAAATGACGCAAGCGGGCTTCGTCATTCATCGTTTGAACAATCGTGGTTTTCGCACCCGCCCAACTTGCCGTTGTGTTGTAAGTTAGCTCAACGGTTTTTCCACCGAGACCTTGAAAGTAGGCGGTGGGTTCAAGTTTGGAAGAGATGGGCACTCCGTTCACAGCCAGGATATAATTTCCTTCTTTGATTTCAGATCCCGGGAGATTGAGCGGAGAACGAACTTCCGAATCCCATGAGGCAGGCCTGATGATTTTTTTGATTTTATAATAGTCACCATCGGCTTGCCAATTCACTCCGAGGTATCCTACATTTTTTCTCAAAGGCTGTTCTTCATCACCACCGCCACGGTACGTGTGCGATGCGTTAAGCTCGGCAATCATTTCACCGAGTACAAAGTTCACTTCTTCTCTCGTCATCACTCCATCGAGTAATTTCAAGTAGCGGTCTTTCACTTGTGGCCAGTTAACACCGTGCATGGCTGGATCATAAAAATAATCGCGTTCAAGCCTCCAGGTATCCATGAAAATTTGTTTCCATTCTTTCACGGGGTCAACCATCATTTCCATTTCGCCCACGCGCAGGTGCTTATCAAACTTTTGCCCTTCTTCGGCTTTAATGATTGCCCAGGCTCCCGATTTTTCGGCAAGAATTTTTTTGCCATCAGCACTTAACTCATAATTGGATGCTTCATCGAGAATCGTCTTTTCTTCGCGTTTTTCAATATCATAAAAACGAATGGATGAACTGGCACCTCCACCGGTTCCTGTATTCGGAGATTTGACGTAAATAATTTTTCCGCTCACCGCGCTTAGATTACCATAGTTGCCTGCTTTGATCGGAAGAATCACCAACCGGCTTTCGATGTCGTTAAAATCTATTTCAACCGGAGCTACGGCAGGCTTTTTTTCTTCCTTGGTGTCTTTTTTTTTCTTATCGTCTTTTTTCTCTTCGGTCGCCTCTTCTTTTTTGATTTCTACTTTTTCATTTTTTGGCGCAAGGAGGGAAGGCGTACTCTTCTTTAAACTGATAGCCGCCAGTTGTGAAGTGTTGGCGTAAATAAAAGTGTTATCGAGATCGCTGTACGAAGGATTGAAAAATTGATTAGTGAATGCATAAATGTATTTGCCTTCGCTATCAAAAACGGGAGAGTAACATTCATAATAGCCGCTTGTGATTTGATTAGCAGTTTTAGTTTGAGTATCAAAAACAAAAACAGCGTTGTGATAATTTTCAAGATCGCGGGCGTAGGTTAGCCAACGGCTATCGGGCGACCAACTTGCGGTGAACCCATCGAGAGAACCGTGCGCCATGCGAAGCCCTTTGTCAACTTCGGTGGTGACACCGCTGGCTACATCAACGATTTTTATTTTCATCGCTTTGTCTATGAAAGCAACTTTCTTGCTGTCGGGCGACCAAAATAAACGGTAAAGGAAGCCGGGTCCGTAGCTGGTAATTTTTTTGGCTGCAGAATTGGTTTCTGCGTCCATCGTCCAGAGTTCATATTCACCCGATTGATCGCTCCAGTAAGCAATCGTTCTTCCGTCAGGCGACCACGCAGGATATCTTTCAGCTGAGCCGGTTGATTGTGTGAGATTTTTTACAAAACCGTTTTCAGCAGGCAGCGAAAAAATATCTCCGCGTGCTTCAAACAGTGCACGGTTCCCATCACGACCGATCGTGGCGTGCTGAATGTATTTCTCTGCATTTTCGATGGAAGGCTTGAGAGAAGTTTTATCGGAGATCAAACTTACCTTCACTTCTTTCAACGCGCCTCCTGCTAGCGGATAGAGATATAATTTTCCACCGGCTTCAAAAACAATTTCGGCTGGGCCCAGCGATGGGAAATGAACATCGTAATCGGTAAACGTGGTGAGCTGTTTTCTTGATTTTGAATTCAAATCATACAACCACAGGTTCATTCGCTTTTCTGGTCCGTTGTCAGAAAGAAAATAAATGGAATTGCCCGACCACATCGGGAGTTCTTCACCTGCATCAATTTGTGAAGAAATATTTTGAGAACTATTGTCTTGTAAATTGAAAACATAAATATCAGCTACGTCACCACCGCGATAGCGTTTCCATGTACGAAATATTTCGGATCGAAATACAACCGCCATTTGTTTTCCATCGGCCGAGTAACTGCCAAACTCTCCGAAAGCAAACGGCAATTTTTCGGTTGCACCTCCAATGGTCGGAATCAAATAAAGTTGATTGAATCTTTCTTTTTCACTTTCGCGACCCGAAGCGAACAAAATTCTCTTCCCATCGGGATGCCAGTCAACTACACGATCGGTCATTCCATGATAAGTTAAACGAGCAGGAACTCCACCGTTTACCGGTATGAGATAAACATCGGTATTGCCATCGTAATTTCCAGAGAATGCGATGGTCGTTCCATCGGGTGAAAATTTCGGGAAACTTTCAACGCCTGCTGGCGAACTTAGTTTCACTGCATTGCCGCCATCTTTAGGAACGATCCACAAATCGTTGGCATAAGTGAATACAATTTGATTTTGTGATACATCGGGATACCTAAAAAGCCCGGCATCAATTTGGGCTAAAAGGACAGATGTGCTAAAGAAGTAAAAGCACATGACGACTATTTTTTTCATAGGTTTGATTTGATGAGTTGTTAATTTAGACATTCATTTTAATTTCGCTAACTAATATTACACCATTAAAACTCTTACCCTATGAAACAGATAAGTCTGATAATCATAGTTGTAGTAATGACTTCGTGTAGTTCTTTATCGCCTGTTGGTAGTTGGGACTATAAGGTTACCGGAACACCTCAAGGCGATTATGGTGGCGTTTTAATTGTCCGTAAAAAGGATAAAAAAACGTTGAACGCTGTGATGCGATCAAACGGAAATGATTTACCTTTTAATAGTTTCACTTTCGATCCGAAAACAAAAAAATCGAATGGCGATTTCAATTACCAGGGGATGAGTGTAAATTTTGATGCTAGTGTTTCTCCCGCTGAAATGAACGGAGGCATTTCGGTTGAGGGAATGAATTTCCCATTTAAGGCCACCAGAAAAAAGAAGTGAGATGAAAGTAACGCATGATAATAAACTGAAGAAACTGATTGTTGTAGGCGATCGTGTGTTGATCAGGCCGATCAAAGAATCGGATAAGACGGAAAGCGGACTTTATCTTCCACCCGGTGTTCAAGAGAAAGAGAAAATTCAACGAGGGTACGTAATCAAAGTTGGCCCTGGCTATCCCTTGCCTTTGCCAGCCGATGAAGACGATCTTTGGAAAGGCAAAGAAGACCAAGTGAAATATCTGCCATTGCAAGCACAAGAAGCCGACTTAGCAATCTTCTTGCAGAAGGGTGCTATCGAAGTGATGTACGAAGGTGAAAAATATTTTATTGTTCCTCAATCATCCATCTTGATGCTCGAGCGCGAAGAAGATTTGATAAGCTAGTTTTTGGTGGGTTTTCTTTCTTTGATTTCAACTTGCCGCTTGATACTTTCTTCCAGTGAAATAAAAGTTTCTGTGCGTTGCACTCCTTTTATGGTTTGAATGTGCTCGTTAAGCACTTCGCGTAAGTGTTGTGTGTCTTTGCAAATAATTTTTGCGAACATGCTGTACACTCCTGTGGTGTAGTGCAACTCAACAATCTCAGGTATTTTTTTCATGTGCGAAACGCAATCATGATACTCCGAGCCTTTCTCTAAGAAAATCCCCAGGAAGGCACAAATGTCGTAACCCACTTTGGAAGGTTTGATTTCTAAGTGTGATCCAACCACAACGCCCATATCGGTGAGTTTTTTCATGCGCACGTGTACCGTGCCCGCAGAGATGATTAGTTCTTTGGCAATTTCGGTGTACGGAATCGTTGAATCTTTGACAAGCATCGACAAAATCTGCCGATCGAGTTTATCAATCTGTAAATCTGGGCTCATATTCTCTTAGTGTAATTGATAAAATGATAATTATAATGTTGTATTTTTAATGAATTCATAAAAATACGAATAAAATGTTGTGATATTATAAATTGAACCAGCAATCAGTTAATTTTGCTTTGTAATTATTAGAAAACGAAGAGTCAAAAATTTAAAACTATGTGTGGAATTGTAGGCGTGTTCGATCTTAAAAAACAGTCGAAGCAGTTGAGATCTCAGGTGTTGGAGATGTCGAAAAAAATCAGGCACCGCGGACCGGATTGGTCCGGCATTTATACAGGCGAAAAAGCGATTCTTGCTCATGAGCGCCTCGCTATTGTTGATCCACAATCCGGTGGACAACCATTATTTAGTAAAGACAAGAAATTGGTTTTAGCTGTGAATGGGGAAATTTATAATCATCAGGAGATCC
>DPLR01000366.1 GCA_003541895.1 Cytophagales bacterium
TTCAAGGTTTAACTCAACCGATGAATTAAAGTATTTTACAAGCTCTTTAGCGTCTCCCGCCTTGATGGCGGTTTTCATTGGTGAAAAAATGACTTGCGAAATACCCGAAGTGGAAAATGCACATATAAAAAATAGTGTTGTCAGGCCTTTCATCTTCTCAAGTTACACCAAAATTATGCCATTGTTGCCACACGAAAAAATCAATTTGGATTTTCAGGATGCTCTTTTTGAGATGAGGTTATAAATGGAGATGCTTGTTGGTGAGTTTTAATTGCTTTTTTCGATAAGAAAATGCCGATGATCAAGGAAGCGATGGCGCCTGTCCAGATTCCTGGAATGAACGAAATAAACCAAAAATAATCGTAGGCCCCATGGAATAGTGCAGCTATTGCTAAGCCCACCCATGCTAAATATGATTTTCCTTTTTCGCATTTAGCACGACCCATGTAATAACCCATCAGTATCGCGAAAGTGGCATGTGCAGGAACGGCCGTAAACATTCTGAGGATGGCTGTTTCAATGCCGCTGTTCATTACGTACAAAATGTTTTCAAGCCCCGCAAAACCTAAACTCACACTCACCGCGTAAACGATTCCGTCAAAAGGCTCATTAAAATTTTTATTGGGATAGAGCACCCAACGCACGAAAATGAACTTACTGAATTCTTCAATTAGAGCAACCAACAAAAAAGCATGAACGGCTTGTTCTGTCAAACTCTTTTCATCAATAGGAATAATAAAATTGATAGGAATGCTGATAATCAATGTAACAACCGTGCTGGCCACCCCAAGGAAAAAACTGAACACGACCAGTCGGATGGGTTCGCGCTCGTATTTGTCTTTTAGGTAAATGTAAAGACCAATAACTGCACCGGGTGCCAAGGCTAGTGTAAGTAAGAGGAGTGTGTTCATAAATAATTTTAATTGTCGAGTACAGCTTGAATCGATTCCATTTTATCATCGCTAAATGCACCATCGGTGGCAAAAACTATTTTGCCTTCGGCATCAAGCACAAAAAAATAAGGAATGTCTTTCCGATCGAAGTCAAGTTGATCTTTGTATTTCTTCAATTCGCCTTTATAAAATAAAACATAAGGCAATAATTGGGGGTCAATATTTTTTATTGCTTTCTTTTTGGCGATACCTGTGGCGGCTGCGTTGATGCCTGTAAACATAGGGATGAAATACACATTCACATCGTAATTAAAACCCGCCAGCTGACCTGTGTTTTTTTGAATGAACGTGTTGAAAATCGGACTGAACCATGTGTTCAATTCATCTTCCGATTTTTTTGAGTACGCTAAACCGAGCAAAGTAAATTTGCCTTTTACATCCTGCGGTAAATTCACTTTTTTGTCATCTGTAGTTTCGGCTGTCAGATCAGGAAATGTTTTGCCGATCACTTGTGCATTGCTTACCAACCCATAGACGAGGGAGATGATTGTTAAAAAGTATTTCATTTCGATCTTGATTTTCTATTTCATTATTTTTACCGATCCTTTTTTTAGTTCAAATTCCTTTCCTAAAAACTCATCTGTTTCTGGAACGCGAACGGATTTTACAAACCACCAGGCCGCATTTATTTTTTCAGGTTTGATGGTTAACAACAAGTAGCCGTGATCGCGGTTGTTTAAATATTTGATGTGCGGATTTTGTTGGATCATTTCAGCTTCTTGTTTCATCACGGTCTCATCTGTAGCTGATTCATTTCCGTTGGCAGATGAAACACTGGTGGTAACTAGCTCAATGGCAAAAGGTGAATATGTTTTCCTCACATCTGTTGCCGCTTCAATGGCCCAAGACGAATGAGCATCGCCCGTAATAAAGATCAGGTCTTTGATTTTATTTTGAATGATGAAATCTTTCACTTTCTTTTTTTCAGCGGGATACCCATCCCACGTATCAAAATTGGTTGGCATGTTGGGGTACAATGGCTTCGTGTTCACATCCGAAAAAATTACTTGGTTGCCGAGTATCTTCCACGTAGCTTTTGAATTCTTCAGTTGATCTTCAAACCAAGTGAGTTGTTCTTTTCCTAACATCGTTCGGTCTTCGCTTTTATACGTTGGATCGCTGATGCTATCTACTTGCTTTTGCCTTCCGGCCAATCGCTCATCGAGCATAATCAGATCAGCCAATTTGCCGAATGAAAATGTGCGGTAATGATTTTTCCCTTCACGAATAGGAATCCATTCATAGTAAGCTTGGCGTGCAGCGTTTTTCCTCTTTGTGTAATCTCCTTCTTCGGGTTGGTGATTTTGGGCTCCTTCGGTATAACTATTGTTGGCGATTTCATGATCATCCCAAACGGCAATCATCGGATATTTCTGACTCACATCGTGCAACCCTTTGTCTAACCGATATTGAGAATAACGAAGCCGATAATCTTTCAACGAAACGATTTCGTGTTTTGGTATGTTGATCCGGCCAATGGTTGTATCTCCATATTTCCCTGTGGCAACTTCGTAAATAAAATCTCCTAGATGAACGACTGCATCAACATCATTGCGTTGAGCAATTTTTTCGTAGGGAGTAAAAAATCCCCACTCCCAATTGGCACAACTCACCACGGCCAATTTTAAACTATCCGGATTTTCAGGAAGCGTTTTTGTCTCACCAATTTCTGAGGTTACCCCGAGTGCAGAGAACCGGTAATAATATTTTGTTCCAGCCATTAAGCCTGTGGCATCAATTTTTACAGTAAAGTCTTGAGCGTAGGAGGTTGAAGTTGAATCTGTTTTTACATTAGAAGAAAAATCTTTTGACGGAGAAATTTCCCATTTCACTTTCAAAACCGATGTTGAATCATCTGGCGTTACACGCGTCCACAAGATAACTCTATCTTTCAACGGGTCGCCCGAGGCCACGCCATGATAAAATGGTTTTGCAGTTAAGTTATATAGTTCTGAAGTCAATTCTACAAACTTGCTCTCTTGATTTGGTTTTTTTGTTTGACAAGAAATCAATGCTGCCCATACTAACCATAAAAGCACAGTCAATTTTTTCATCCAAATAAATTTTGTTGAAGATAACAAGTAGAGATTCTTTTAAAAAACAGTTTATAAAACTAATTTGAAACGAACTGGCGAGACTTTCGTTAAGAGCGTTTTATGGAGAAAAATTTACTGACCAAAACCAATCGCATTGAAATCATTGATATTCTACGAGGGTTTTCATTGCTTGGAATTGTAATCGTACACTTTACTGAACAGTACTATGCGGGTCAGATGCCCGAAGCTGTGATGAAAGCCTCGCATCAAAATATTGCTGATTCGATTGTGCAAGGGTTTACTGGTATTTTGATTCAAGGAAAATTCTTCACCATCTTTTCATTTTTATTTGGCCTTAGTTTTTTTATCCAGTTTGATAAAGGAAAAGAATCAAGCTCATTTTTTCTTCGGTTTGCGTGGCGGTTGATTATTCTATTCGCCATCGGGTTTGTTCACTCGCTCCACTACCGCGGAGATATATTAACGATCTATGCTGTACTTGGATTTGGTTTGCTGCTCACTTACAATTTGCCCGATAAAGCACTGTTGTTTGTAGCGCTTTTTTTAGTTTTTGATTTCCCTGCATTTTTTACGCGTGTTGCTCAAACTTTTTTTGATTCGGGAAGCCCTATGAATGGAGATCAAAAAGAATTGCAACTTTATTTCGATACACTTAAGCAGGGTAACTACCTGTCCATTTTAAAAGCGAATATTTATGAGATACTTCCAAAGTTTCAATTTCAGCTGATGTTTGGAAGGCTATACATCACCTTCGGGCTCTTCTTGCTTGGGCTGTATGCCGGCCGCAAAAACTTTTTCGGCACTTGGGAGAATCAAATTCCGTGGATCAAAAAAATTTGTAAGATTTCTGGCTGGACAATTTTAGGATGCATTTTATTTAATGTTGTGCTTTTTGGTGGCGCGCAACTTGCCAAAATCAATTTATCTCAGTCTCTTCAATTTGCCTTCGGTGGTTTGACTTTTGATATTTTCAACTGCTGTATAGCTACACTTTACGTGATGGGAATTTTGTTGCTCTTCAGAAAAGAAAAGTGGAAATCAAGGCTGATGAATTTTTATGCACTTGGGCGAATGGGCTTAACCACTTACCTGATGCAGACCTTGTTCGGTATTTTTATTTATTTCTCAATTGGTATTGCGCTGCTAGGTAATATTGGTTCGGCAACAGCCTTGGCTTTTGGGCTAGTAGTTTATGTTTTCCAGATTTTTTTCAGCCAATGGTGGCTCAGCCGGTTTCAGTACGGACCGATTGAGTGGTTGTGGCGTAGCCTTACTTATTTAAAAGTTCAGCCGATGACAAAATCAGAAGTTAGTTCGGCTGAATGACAATCAAGACTCAGTCCGCTCAATAATTTTTCCGGTCTTCTTGTTTTTCAAAATCACTTTCTTGGCTCCGTAATGAGTTACTTCTTCTTTCACCAAATAGTGATCAGCATCGTACGATTGCAAGTGACTGTCTTTACCAACTCCCGTTCTTCCGCGCCAGATGTTTAATTGAACGGGTTCCCACAGTTTGGTTTTAGCCGATTTGTAAGCTGCATCTAAAACAGCATTCACTACATAGCCATCATAAAATGTTTCTCTAGGTGCAGTTCCTTTTTCCATGGCGTTAAACATGTCCATGAACATGTGGTTGTAGCCAAGCTCATTCAATTCATCGCCCACTGGAAACAACCAGCCTGAATTGCTCTCGGCTTTTTCGGCCACATAATCTGCGCCTTTGCCACTGGTGAACATTTCAAAACCGGTACGCAAAAAACTATTGACCCAAATGGTTCCTTCGGTGCCCATCACTTCATCGCGCAAGTCAAGTCCACCGCGGAAAGTCCAGCTCACTTCAAATTGAGCGATTGCACCATTTTCATATTTTATTAATCCGATCGCGTGATCTTCAGCATCGATCGGTTTCACTTGTGTGTCGGCCCAGCACATTACTTCAATCGGCTTGATGTCTTTGCCTATGTAGCTCCGCGTTATCTCTACGCAATGGCAACCTAAATCCAAAATGCAACCACCGCCTGCTTGTTCTATATCCCAAAACCAATCGCTGTGCGGCCCAGGGTGAGTCTCTCTCGACTTTGCCCAAAGAATTCTTCCGAGCGCACCATTCTTTACACTCTCGTGCGCTTTGATAAATTTTGGCGTGTACACCAAGTCTTCGAGATAACCATTGAAGATGCCCGCTTTCTCTACCGCCTCGAGCATACGTTGCGCTTCGGCTGCATTGCGACCGAGTGGCTTGGTGGTGATCACCGCTTTTTTATGTTTGCAGCAAAGCATCACGGCTTCTTCGTGCAGGTTGTTGGGAAGCGAAATGCAAACTACTTCCACTTCTGGCCGAGCGATTGCTTCTTCCATAGTGGTGGTAGCAAACGCAACTTTATAATCGGCAGCAAATTTTTTTGCACTTTCTTCTCTGCGTGAATAGATGGTTACGATTTTGTCTTTGCTGCGATAGCCTTGCAGCGAGTCAGCGTAAAAGCGGCCGATGAAACCTGAGCCGAGCATAGCGATGTTCATAGTGTTAGGATTTTTTTTTGAATTTATAGATCAGCGTGAATTGGAGTGCACGGTTGTTGTATTTGACTGCACCGTTATTATCATTTAGCCAAATATTTTTTGTCCCGATAAAATAATTAACAGCCAAGAAGAAATCTTTACCTAAGCAATGTTCCCCTCCCAGAAAAATACCTGTGTCATTATCATGGTAAACAGATGTAACTGATACAATAGCATTAGACTGATTGGTCACTTTGGTATTGTGTAATGTAAAACTAAGGTAGCCACCCGAGTGGATTGAAAATTTTTTATTTAAGGTGTAATGAAGAGACAAAGGGAATGTGAGATAATTTATATTCACACTGTGTTGGTTACTCAATCGATCTTTATATCCGAGCCCCATATATTGAATGGCCAATCGAACACCAACTGACTCCGAGAAATTAGATTGATAGAAAACTCCGAAAGTTGGTTTAACAGTATTTTGATAGAATTGTGAGTTTATTGAGCTACTGTAATAGGGACCTGAAGGGCTAAAAACAACTCGTTGATTTGCTATGTTAACCCCAGCATCCACACCGAAAAAAGATTTTTGCGCGAATGAGTTTAATGAAATGCCAATCAACAAAAGCAGAATATTTTTTTTCACTTTTCAAATGTATTCGTTTTTATAAACGATTTGAAAGCACAGATCGATTTTTTGCACATCACAAAAAATCATTTACCTTTGCATCACTTCTTAAAAGAATTGTTTTAGAGGGGACCGCAAGTCCCCTCTTTCGTTCTCTAGATTTTTTTATGGATTTGAAGGAAAAAATAAAAGAACTGGCACTTTCAAAGCTTACTAACCCAGCCCACTTTTTGGTGGACGTGGTGGTAAGCAAGCACAAACCAATGAAAATTACATTGATTGTGGATGGCGATCAGGGCATTACCATTGATGACTGCGCTAGTTTGAGCAGAGAGGTGAATGATCTTTTAGCCGAGTTGATCGAAGAACAATACTCTTTAGAAGTAACAACGCCCGGCCTTGACCATCCTTTAAAGTTGAAACGGCAGTTTCAAAAGAATGTAGGTCGAGGACTAAAAGTGCACCTTACCGACAAAACCATCGTTCATGGAGTGCTGCAAAAAATGGACGAAGAAAAAATTGTTGTTGAAGTAAATGCACAAGGCAAAAAGGGAGAGAAGAAGGTAAGTGAAATCCCTTTTGAAGAAATTGAAAAAACATTTGTAACCATATCTTTTAAATAGATAAATAGATAGAAACTATGGACGCATCAACGTTAATTGAATCGTTTGCTGATTTTGCGAAGCAGAAGAACATCGACCGACCAACCATGATCCGCATCTTAGAAGATGTGTTTCGTAACATGATCCGGAAAAAGTATGTGCAAGACGACAACTTTGATATCATCGTCAATGCCGACAAAGGCGATTTAGAGATCTGGCGCTTCCGCGAAATCGTTGATGATGAATCAGAAGATATTTGGGATCATGACAAAATCAGTTTGACTGATGCCAAAAAAATTGAACCCGATTTTGAAGTGGGTGAAGAAGTTGCTGAAGAAATTCACTTGGAAGATTTCGGAAGAAGGGCCGTTACTACAGCGCGTCAGGCGTTGATGCAGAAAGTGAAAGACTTAGAAAAAGACATCCTTTATCAGAAATACAAAGACATCGTTGGTGAAATTATCAGTGGTGAAGTGTATCAGGTGTTGAGCCGCGAGGTTCTTTTAACCGATGCTGAAGGAAATGAAATTTCCATTCCACGCGGAGAGCAAATTCCAAAAGATCGTTATCGCAAAGGTGAAACCGTGCGTGCCATCGTTCACAAAGTGGATATGATGAATGGCAGCCCGAAAATTATTCTGTCGCGTACTTCTCCTGTTTTCTTAGAGCGTTTGTTCGAGCAGGAAGTTCCTGAGGTCTACGATGGATTGATCACCATTAAAAAAGTGGTTCGCGAGCCAGGCGAGCGCGCGAAAGTGGCCGTTGAGTCTTATGATGACCGCATCGATCCGGTGGGCGCATGCGTAGGTATGAAAGGTTCACGCATTCATGCCATCGTTCGCGAATTGCAAAACGAAAATATTGATGTGATCAACTTCACAGAAAATCTTGAATTGTACATTCAACGAGCGCTGAGTCCGGCAAAAATCACGAGCATCCGAATAGACAAAGAGAACGGCCGCGTTGCTGTGTTCTTAAAGCCCGACCAAGTTTCTTTGGCTATCGGAAAGGGAGGTCTGAACATTAAACTTGCTTCAAGATTGGTTGGAATGGAGATCGATGTGTTCCGCGAGACAGATGGCGAAGGTCAAGAGGAAGATGTTGATCTTGATGAGTTCAGCGATGAGGTTGAAAGTTGGGTGATCGATGAACTCAAGCGTATCGGTCTTGATACAGCGAAGAGTGTACTCGCTTTGAACAGAGAAGAACTCGTGCGCAGAACCGACTTGGAAGAGGAAACAATTGATCAGGTTCTCTCGGTATTAAAGAAGGAATTTGAGCAGCAACAGTAAGCACTTTACAGTTTCATAAACACATAAATCAATAAAAATAGCTGATATTTGAGCATGGCTGACGAAAAAGGAATACGATTAGGACAAGCATCGCGTAAACTCAACGTGGGCCACAATACCATTTTGGATTTTTTGGCCAAAAAAGGCTTTAGCGTGGAGAACAATCCCAATGCAAAGCTTACTGCCGAACAGTTTGCCATGTTGGCAAAAGAATACGCTTCCTCTGCTTCCGAAAAACTGGAAGCTTCAGGTCTTACCATTGGTGTGAA
>DPLR01000066.1 GCA_003541895.1 Cytophagales bacterium
CACCTGCAACGATATATAAATTGTTGTCGTAATCGTATTTAGTTCGAAAACTGGAAACCGCTTTGAGAAAACGCAAATTGTAAATAACATCCTTGATCGTAAAGTCGCTGGAATCTGGAAAGAACATCAAATCTCCTGCACCGAGGCCAAGGCCGCTTCGGTGGGTGAGCAAGTCACGCAGGGTAAATTCTTCGGTAACAAACGGACTGTAAAGTTTAAACTCAGGGATGTATTGGCGCACCTTATCATCCCATTTTATTTTTCCTTCATCCACCAATATTCCTAACGTTGCTGCAGTGAATGCTTTGCTGTTTGAGGCAATGCCAAAAAGTGTATTTTCATCTACTTTCTCTTTGGTGTTGAGCGATCGAACGCCATACCCTTTAGAATGAATAATTTTTCCGTCCTTGATCACAGCCACGGCAATGCCTGGAACATCGAATGCCTTCATTGAGCGTTCGGTAAGCTCATCAATGGCTTTGCTGGTCAAAGGCTGCGCATGCAAAGAGGCCACCCCAAAAACTATTGCCGACAAGAAGAGGAGTTGTTTCATAAAAAAGTGATTTATGATTGAATGTAGTTCATTTACAAAAACCAAAAAAGGGATATTGTAAGAGTTTAACTATTTTTGGTTCAGCCTAACACCTTAACTTAACTATGAACTCTCGGATAAGTTGTGCGTTGATTTTCCTTTGCTTGCCTTTTACGCTTTTGGCCCAGCAAAAGAGAGTAGCGTTGGTTATAGGCGCACAGAATTATACATCGCTTCCCCCATTGCGAAACTCGTTGGCAGATGCACTTGATCTAAGTGCTTCGCTAAAGTCAAAGGGATTTGTAGTTGAAACACTGCTTGATCCAAAGAGTAAGAATGAAATTAAGGAAGCTATCATTCGGTACAGTAATGCGATGCAAGATGTGGTAGGCGGTGTCGGGGTTATTTTTTATGCGGGACACGGTATGCAGTTTGAAGGCAACAATTATATCATACCCACTTCGGCTAAGCTAGAAATGTCAAGTGATCTAGACGACCAGTGTTTGAAAATGAATGCAGTCATGTCGGTGCTTAATGCATCAAAAAAATCGTTGAATATTTTATTGTTAGATGCCTGTCGCTCTATGCCAAGTTTCACGCGTGCTGCTGAACAAGGCTGGGCAAAAGAAAATGCTCCTCGGGGTTCCATCATTGTGTTTGCAACGGAGGCCGGAAAAGTAGCCTCGGATGGCCACGCGAAAAATGGGCTTTTCACTTCTAAACTTTTGAAAGAGATAAACGAGCCGGGGCTCAACATTACCGATGTGCTGAAGCGTGTTAAGCAAGGTGTATTTACAGAATCAGGCGAGAAGCAATTGCCTACGGTTGAAGACAATACAGTAGGTGGCGATTTTTATTTTACAGAATCAACTAGCGGGCATGTAAATGCTGACGAGAAGAAAGACACTTTGAAAGGCAGTCTTATCAGAGGAGGATTAGATTTGCCAAAAGGTACTAGTAATTTAATAGAAGAAAATAAGGACAGCGTTAACCCTTCACTATTTCCCGTTTACATTCGAGGAAAGTATGGGTATGTTGACTCGGCTTTTAATGAAGTGATTAAACCGATATATGAATTTGCTCTGGAGTTTAAAGAAGGCCGTGCTCGAGTTATAAAAAATGGACGGTGGCTTATCATAGACGAACTCGGCAAACAAATTTCTGGGTTGTTTGATGTAATAGGGCCTCTCTCATCTGGGCTTTCGTACGTAAGTAACTCCAAACGTTTCGGCTTTATTGATAAAGAGGGCACAACAATAATTCCGTTAATCTATGAGGAAGTTTTAAGTTTTGGAACGGAAGGATTGGCTCCGGCTAAGATTAATGGCGCTTGGGGATTTATTAATAAAAAAAATGAACCCATTATTAAATTTGAATACGATGCTGTGCGTCCCTTCCACGAAGGGTATGCGGCTGTTTCTAAAAACGGAAAGTGGAATTATGTCAACACCGAAGGTAAACTTCTCTTGGAAAATTATGTTTCCAATGCAAGTGATTTCCATTTAGGGATGGCATCCATAAAGCAAGAAAATTGGGGCTTCATTAATACAACAGGGAAAGTTGTGATTCCGTCAATCTTTGAAGTAGTAAAGAATTTTAGTGGCGAAATTGCAGCCGTAAAAGATAGAAAGGGTTGGGGGTTTGTCAATAAATCGGGCAATCCAGTTGAGCCGACTACCTTTGAGTTGGTGCTCGATTTTTCTGAGGGTTTTGCGGCCGTGCAAGAAGAAAATAAATGGGGTTTTATCAATACGCAGGGCGATGTGGTTTTTCCGGATGGGTATCACCTTGATAAAAGTTTAGGCTTTGACCACGTCAATAGTTTTAAGAATGGTTTTGCTGCTGTAAAAGTGAAGAACGGCTGGGGGTTCATTAATACCAAAGGCAATGCAATTACTTCTTTTACCTATGATCAAGTAAACGATTTCTCACAAGGCTTGGCGGCAGTTAAGGAAAATGGACGTTGGGGGTTTATCAATCAATCCGGAAAAATTGTTGTGCCGATTGAATACGCTTCCGTAAATGATTTTCAAAATGGGTATGCCAAAGTAGTTCTTGCGAATAAAACTTTTTATGTAAACAAAAAGGGAATCCGTTTTGGGGGCGATGTTTTCTTCCACCGCCCCGAGTGATTTCGTTCACGGTAAAAACCGATGACTACGAAACAGTTTCTTTTGAATACTCTTCGATAGGCAAACAGCTACACACTAAATTCCTGTCGCCATACGCATTGTCAACGCGGCTTACGCTCGGCCAGAATTTAGTTTCTTTTACAAAGGGAAGAGGATATGCAGCTTTCTGTCTTGAATAAGGACGAGTCCATTCATCGGCAGTAATAACAGCAGCCGTGTGTGGCGCATTTTTCAACACGTTGTTTGTTTTGTCGGCTTTGCCTTCTTCTACTTCACGAATTTCATTTCTGATTTCAATCAGCGCATCTACAAAGCGATCGAGTTCTTCTTTCGGTTCGCTCTCCGTGGGTTCGATCATTAAAGTTCCGGCCACAGGGAATGAAACGGTTGGCGCATGGAAACCATAATCCATCAAACGCTTGGCGATATCTTCTACTTCAATTCCGGCTTTTTTGAATTCGCGGCAATCCACAATCATCTCGTGTGCACAACGACCGTGCGTGCCGGTGTATAAAATTTTGAAATGTTCACTCAAACGATCTTTCATGTAGTTCGCATTGAAGATCGCCATCTTTGTTGCGTTGGTTAATCCTTCGCCTCCCATCATTGCAATGTAAGCGTATGAGATGGCCAGAATGCTGGCACTTCCATAAGGCGCAGCAGACACTGCATGAATTGCTTTATCACCACCTGTTTTTACAACCGCATGACCCGGCAGGAAAGGCTTTAATTTATCGTTCACGCAAATCGGGCCCATGCCAGGACCGCCACCACCGTGTGGAATGCAAAATGTTTTGTGCAGATTCAAGTGACAAACATCAGCACCAATGTTCGCTGGTGATGTTAAGCCTACTTGCGCATTCATGTTAGCGCCATCCATGTAAACCAGTCCACCGTTGGCGTGTATCGTTTCGCAAATTGCAACAATCGATTCTTCAAACACTCCGTGCGTTGACGGATAAGTCACCATCAAGCAAGCGAGATCATTTTTGTGCTGCTCTGCTTTTGCTTTCAAATCGACTACATCAATTTTTCCTTCTTCGTCTGATTTTACAACGACTACATTCATTCCCGCCATCACCGCGCTTGCCGGATTTGTTCCGTGTGCCGATGCCGGAATGAGAGCCACATTTCTTTTTCCCTCGCCCCGACTTTCATGATACGCTCTGATGGTGAGAAGCCCCGCATATTCGCCTTGTGCACCGCTGTTGGGTTGCAACGAAACTCCGGTGAAGCCTGTGATTTCTTTCAACCAATTTTCGAGATTGGTGATTAACTCCTGATAGCCTTCGGTTTGGTTGCTAGGCGCGAATGGATGAATTTGTCCAAGTTCAGGCCACGTTACTGGAACCATTTCGGTTGTTGCATTCAATTTCATCGTGCAAGAACCGAGCGAGATCATCGAGTGCACCATCGACAAATCTTTGTTTTCCAAACGCTTGATATAGCGAAGCATTTCGTGCTCTGAATGATGCGTGTTGAAAACAGGATGAGTGAGGTAAGAAGATTTTCTTGCCAAACTACCTGTCCACGAAAGTGCCAGTGAATTTGCTTTTACTTCAATGGAAGATTTGCTAAACGCTTTTGCGAAAACGGAAGTGATCGTTTTAATATCTTCTAGGGATGTTGTTTCATCTAAAGAAATTCCTATTTCTGTTTTTGAGAAGTAACGGAAGTTGATTTGATTCTCTTCAGCTACTTTTTTCAAAGCATCTGAATCAGCAACCACAACTTTTAGTGTATCGAAATAATTTTCATTCAATTGCGGGAAGCCCATCGACTTCAATGAAGCCTCAAGTGTTTTTGTTAACCCATGAATTTTACCTGCAATTTTTTTCAAGCCTTCCGATCCATGATAAACGGCATACATGCTTGCCATCACCGAAAGGAGAACTTGCGCTCTACAAATATTGGAAGTTGCTTTTT
>DPLR01000344.1 GCA_003541895.1 Cytophagales bacterium
AGCCAAATCAATACGCATCATGGTTTGGTTGATGGTGTAGCTCATGGCTTTGCCAGTAGCATCTTTAACTGATTTAATTTTGAAACCGCCATCAAAATCATGCAGGCTCAAACTAGAGGCCATGCGCAAGGTGCTTGATGAATCGCGAACGGTTGATGTTGTAGTTACAAGCGAAGCATTTTTCTTGTCGTTGATGTTTTGGTCAAGCTGAAGCCACAAATATTTCAGCGCATCGGGCGAGTTGTTGTAGTAAGTAATTGTTTCGGCACCGGTGATGCTTTGGTTTTCGTCATTCAATTCAGCATTGATGGAGTAATCGGCACGTTGCTGCCAATATTTTGGACCAGGCGCGCCTGATCCCGTTCGATACTCGTTGGGTGTAGGCAACAACTGATCAAGTTGCTCGAATTTACCTTTCCACTGCGGGGCATCCGTTTTGGGTTGATCCTGCGCCTGCGTTGCGAAGGCTACTGCCAACAGAAAAATTACAGATAAGCGTTTCATCATGGTTAAAACTTAAAATTGATTTAAAATGGATTTCGATCTTTCATTAAAACGATAGCAATGCCCGCGATAGCAGAAGACACTACCATCTTCCAATCTCTGCGTGAGACTCTAAGCCAATCGACCAAAATATAACTGATAAAAAGAAATAGGATAACAACTATTATTTGACCGAACTCAAGCCCCAGATTAAAGGCTAATAGCGGTGATAAGATACTCTCGCTTTTCCCTAAAATGGCTCGAAGATAATTGGAGAAACCCATGCCGTGGATCAACCCAAAAAACAGCGCAAAGAAATAATTGATCTGAATATTTTTTTGGCCAATGCTTTCTTCTTTTCGGAAAAGATTGGAGCCAGCCGTAATGAAAATGGTGAGAGGAATTAAAAATTCAATCCAATTTGTGTTCACGGAAATAATTCGCAGCGTAGCTAAAGCCAGTGTGATGGAGTGCCCAATAGTAAACGCAGTAACGAGTATCAGTATTTTTTTCCAATCGCGGATGAGGTAAACGGCACAAAGCGCAAGCACAAACAAAATGTGATCGTAGCCATTCTTATAATCCAGTATATGCTCGCGGCCCAATCCAAAATAAATTGCAAAATCGCCCATAAAAAAATTTGCGCCACAAGTATAGCGCAAATTTTTTAATGAGATTATTGCAGAATTAAAGGAAAGATTACATCACTCACTTTTTAAATTTTCTACCGGCTTTACAAAGGTTGCACGCCAAGTTTGTGAACCGATGGTGATGACTCCGAAAGAAATCAGCGCCAACACACCGAGCGAAATAGTGGGCACATCTACCACAACGTGATAGGCCAATTGCTCAAGCCATAGGGTGTTGAGGAAATACGAGAGCGGAACGGCAATAACAATGGCAATCATAAGTATGCCGAGGTATCCTTTTGAGAGCATATACACCAGCGACTTATTGCTACTGCCAAGAATTTTACGAATAGATATTTCTTTGATGCGTGTTTCGGTTGTGTACGTAGCCATGCCAAGTAAACCCAAGCACGAAATCACTATAGAAAGAAAAGCGATGACACTCAATATCCGTACAATGTCGCCAAAGAAAATGTCATAAATTTTATGAACCTCTCCGTAGAAATCTTTGTAATCTACTTTCAAGTTGGGATTTACTTTTGCCCACGCTTCCTCAATGGTTTTGCCGGCTTCTTCGTAGCTTCCGTTATACTTTACTTGCAGCAACCGATATTCATCGGGATTGTAGATCAGTGCCATGGGTTTCATTTTTTCTACCAACATCTGATGGTTGTAATTTTTCACCACACCAATAATTTGCTTGCGCGATGAATCCCTGTGTAAAATAAGTTCTTGCCCAATGGCATCGGTGGCTGATTTGAAGTTCAATGCTTCCACCGCTTGCTCGCTGATCACAATAAAATTTTTATTTGAGTTGCCGTTCGCTTCCTCGAAAAATTTTCCGGCAGCCATGGGTATGTCCAGATTTTTGAGATAGTCTTCATCTGTAGAATAGTAATTGAGATCAATCCAATCTTTATCGTTGAGCGATCTTTTGTAATCGGCTCCATAGCTTGTGCCTGCCGCTGGCAAATGCGAAACCACCGACACGTTCTCGATGTTTTTACTTTTTAGCAACTCCGTTTTCAGCGTTGCATAATTTGAGTTGTTTAATCCCACTACCATTTTTTTGTCCATGTTGAAACCATGGTCTGCTCTAAGGAAAAGATGGAGTTGATTGAACACCGCAAGTACCGAAATGATGAAGACCAACGAAAAAGTGAACTGAGCGATGAGCAATGTTTTCCTAAGCTTAATACCCGAAAACAATTTCATTTGGCTCAAACCCTTCAGCACTTTTACGGGTTGAAATCCGCTGAGCACAACGGCAGGAAAAAACCCGGCCAGGATCCCCACAAGCAACGCAAAGGCCAGAAACACACCGTAGATAAAATAGTTGACCTCCAAATCCCAACGCATCAATCGCGCAAAGCTCAACTGTTGAAACAGCGGCC
>DPLR01000295.1 GCA_003541895.1 Cytophagales bacterium
ACAATGGTGAGATTGTTAGATCAAATTATAATCGCTTTTTATTAGGAGTTGGGTACTTACTTCCTCTTGGAAAAAGAAGCGCTGTCAATGCGATGGCTATGTACGATTTACTTTACAAAACCCCAAGCGTTTTTAATTCTCCTTATGTGATACGGGTCTATTTCGTATTCTAGAAATCAATCTCAAATTTTTTAGAAAGTTCTGTCAAATCTTGAATTACTTTTTCATTTAAAGGGATTCCTTTTTTCATCCGATCAAATTCAAATTCTCTTTCCGGATCACCGGGGATAATTAACTTTTCTTCGCTCTCAATGGTCTTCGCTGAACGGAAGCGCGTGATCCAATTATCCATGTGTCTTTTGAATTCATCGGCTGGGCGAAACGCATCTACGCGCATCGCTCCAAAAAAATGACCGATGCCTTCGCCCTCCGGATCAGCGGGTGGTGCAAGAAAACTTACGAAGGGCGGAACCCACGGCCCATAATTCGCCCCGCTCAACACAGCCGAAAAAATATCCACCCATGCGCCCAAACAAAATCCTTTATGGCTGCCATGCTCACGATCGCTACCTAATGGAATCAACGCTCCGCCATCTTTCAATTCATTCGGGTTTGACGAGGGCGTTCCATCTTTCTTTTGAATCCATCCGAGTGGCGCCTCCTTTTCTTTTCGTTGAAGAATTTCCAGTTTACCATTGGCCGCTGTAGTCGTAGCAAAGTCGGCAACAAATGGCGGTTGTTTCTCTGCAGGGATAGCAACTGCAATTGGATTAGTTCCCAATAATCTTTCAACAGAAAAAGTTGGCGCAACTAAGGGGCTGGCGTTCGTCATCGCCATGCCAATCATATCGTGTGGCAAGGCCATCATAGCGTGGTGACCCGCTATTCCAAAATGATTTGAATTTTTCACCGCTACCCAACCAGTGCCCGCATTTTTTGCTTTCGCAATGGCGATCTCCATCGCTTTAGGCGCAACCACCAAGCCGAGTCCGGCATCGCCATCAACCACTGCGGTGCTTGGACTTTCGTGTACAATTTTTATTTGCGGATGGCTGTTAACGCGCTTCGCCTCCCATAAGCGAACGTAACCGCTCAACCGTGCAACGCCATGCGAGTCAACCCCGCGCAAATCTGCACGAAGCAATGATTGGGTCGCGATCTCGGTATGCTCTTGCGAACAACCGATCTTTAAAAAAACTGATTTAGAAAATTCAGCAAGGTGATGGTGCGTAAAAATTGTTTCTGCCATAATCCGCAAAACTAACTGATTTATGGTTGCAGGAAAGGTTCTATCTTTAATGAAGATTTAAAAAAATCGATTTCAATTATGGAATTCCCGATTCAATTGAATCTTTAGACAAAAATCATTCACCATGAAAACAATTGCCCTATTTTTAATTTCGCTTGTTACCATTGAAAGCTTCGGCCAAAATCGGCAAAATGTAAATTCAAAAATTACGGATGTAACCGTCTTCCTCAACCGCGCGCAAGTCACTCGGCAGATGAAGACACAATTATCACCCGGCAAAACGGAATTGGTAATTACGGGTTTAACCTCCATGCTCGATCCGCAAAGTATTCAGGTTACCGGAGGAGGAAATTTCATCATCCTTGGCACGAGTCATCAATTAAATTATTTATCGGAGTTGAACATGCCGTCAAATTTGAAATCGATGAAAGACTCTGTGGAGCTGTTGCAAAAGCAAGTTTCATTTGAGTTGATGCAAAAAGAAATTTTAAACAAAGAAGAACAGATGTTGATTAGTAACCAAAAAATTGGCGGCACCAATCAAAACTTAACGGTAGTGGAATTGAAAGCCATGGCTGATTTCTACCGTTCGCGTTTGAGCGACATTGTTTCATCGCGAATGAAAGAGGATGAAAAAATCAGGAAGGTAAACGAGCGTATTGCAAAACTGAATCAACAGATCAGTACGCAAAATGAATTGTACCAAAGAAACACGAGCGAAATTATTGTTAGTGTTTCAAGTGAAGCGAGTACCAATGCTGAGTTCGAAATCAGTTACGTAGTTACCAATGCCGGCTGGACACCACAATACGATATCCGCGCCATCAATACCAAAAGCCCGTTACAACTGAGTTACAAAGCAAACGTGTTTCAAAGCACAGGCGAAGAATGGAAAAATGTAAAACTGAAATTATCTACCGCCAACCCAACACAAAGTGGATTAAAACCTGAATTAGCTTCTTGGTATTTGGATTTTTATCAGCCTATTGAAATGGCATTGCAAGGAAAAGTTTCGGGCGTCCGAATTCAACGCGCAGCTGCCATGGAAATGAGAAAAAAAGAAGATGATAGAAATGTTGAGGAGCCATTATCACCCGCATTAAATACTGGAGATTTTGTAAACACTATTCAAACTTCACTCAACACTGAATTCGACATTGCCTTACCCTATACAGTATCGTCAGCCAACAAACCCACACTGGTTGACATCCGCGGTTATGAATTGAAAGCGGCCTACAATTATTCATCGGCACCGAAGTTGGATCACGATGCATTCTTGTTGGCCAAGGCTACCGGTTGGGAAGAATTAAGTTTGCTCCCGGGCGAAGCCAATATTTTCTTTGAAGGCACATTTACCGGCAAATCTTTTATCGACCCGAACAACATTAAAGACACGCTTTCACTTTCGCTCGGTCGCGATAAGAGAATTGTGGTGAAGCGCGAGAAGCAAAAAGAATTTTCATCGCGTAAGTTCATCGGCACGAATCAAAAAGATAGTTATGCCTGGGAAATTTCCATTCGCAACACAAAATCGGAGCCGATAAAAATTTCAATTGAAGATCAGGTTCCCGTTTCGCAAAACAGTCAGATTGAAGTTACCACAGTCGATCTTGCCGGAGCTTCTTACAACAAAGACACGGGCAAACTTTCATGGGATTTGAAACTGCAACCAAACGAAACCAAGAAAATTGTTTTCAAATACGAGGTAAAATATCCGAAAGACAAACAAGTGAATGGATTGTAAATTCGTTGTTAGTCAAGAAAACGTTGTTTGTTGATTGTTGTTTGTTTAGAAAATTATCTAACAACGGATAATGACCAACGAACAACGATTAACCTAACTCACGGATTTCAAAATCTTTTCCCTTTCCAAACTTAATCAACTCTTGAATTGTGTATTTCTCTAAAGTGAAGAGATCTTTCACGGCAAATTCTCCGTTGGTCAAAATTTTTTCTATGATAAATTCGTGACTTTCCCCGTAGTTTATCATTCTATACTTTTTACCAACTCGTAGCGAGCTAAATGCCAATCCCTTCATGTCCTATTTTTTATTACTCAAATCTAATAGACGCGAAATAAATAATTAAATTCATGCAATGACCGACCACGAGATCAGAGCAGAATATGAGTTGATTGACAAGGCAAAAAAAGATCCGGCTGCATTCGGCCCGTTGTATGAAAAATATTTTAACCGCATTTTCAATTTCATTTTCACGCAAACCGATAATGAAGAACTAACAGCCGACCTTTGCTCGCAAACTTTTTTAATCGCGCTCGGCAATGTTCACAAATACGAATTTCGTGGCGTGCCGATTTCGGCCTGGTTTTATAAGATTGCCAGCAACGAAGTCAACCGGCATTTTAATAAAAGTAAATCGCAACGCGTTTACAGCCTTGACGAAATCCATTTGAAATTATTGTTCGAACGCGAAGACGAAGAGTTTTCTGATGAAGTCATTGCCAAGCTGATGGAATTTATGGGCGAGCTGACTTCAGATCTGCTGCAAGTGTTGCAATTGCGTTTCTTCGAGGAGAAAGACTTTAAAGAAATTGCTTTCATTCTGGATATCACCGAAAGTGGCGCCAAGATGAGAACGTATAGAGCATTGGATCAACTTCGAAAAAAATTTAACGTTACGGTGAAGTACGATGGCAAAAAATAAAATAAAGTTGCGCAGAAAATTGATTGACGAAAGCGCCCTGGAGCGCCATCGCAATTATGGGTTACTGTTGCAGCAACATCAACGCGCTCAGCGGAGAAAAAAAACAAAGCAGATTTTTATTTATGCATTGGTCGTTGCGGTAGTAACGGTTTTACTTCTGATTGTTGCTTCCTTTTTTATCGTGAAGTGGGAAAAAGAACGGGAGCTGAAGCGCAACCCAACGATTCCTCACACAGAAATAAAAAAATAATTTTCATTCTTTCGTGTGACTTTTTGACCACTCGCTGATTACGAAGTTGAATTGCAATTCATTGGAGTTAATCGTTCAACTTAAAAATCTAATTCCCATGAATACTAAACCTACGCTTCGCTGGGACGATGTTGTATTTGAAAACCGGAATAAAATGTACGGTGCATACACCATCCGCCAATCCTATCATTCAAATTTATCAAGAGGCACCGCGGCAGCTTTTGCTTTTTTTGCGGTTATGTTTTTTGGCTCGCAAGCCATTTTGAATTTAGGAAACCATGCTAGTTTTATTCCGAAACCACCCACAGGAATAATTCTTGATCCGCCACCTCAAATTATTTCAGAAGTTAAAATTGAAAAACCCACTCTAAAACCACCACCTGCAATAAGAGATTTACCTCCGAGAGTTGTTACCCAAGAAGTTCCAGACATTCCAATTGTAGACCCAGCCCCTAGTGTACCTGTTTCAAATGATGTTGGAAATGTAAACGGACTTCCCTCTGTTGGAGAAAATACTATTGGTACAAATGTTCCTGTGGTTATCGAGCAAACACCAACCGTTGACATTGCCGAAGTGATGCCTGAATTTGAAGGCGGCTTAAAAGCGTTGTATAAATTCTTGAACAAAAATTTACGTTACCCATCCATCGCTCAACGCACTGGTTTGGAAGGAACAGTGTACGTTCGATTTGTGGTAGATACGGAAGGCAGCGTGACCAATATTGAAGTGATGCGAGGCGTGAGCGGCATACTCGACAAAGAAGCTTCGCGTGTGATTTCACTTTTGCCAAAGTGGAAACCAGGTATGCAACACAACAGACCCGTGAATGTGCGGATGATGATGCCAATAAAATTTGAATTAGGTGAGTGAGGTTTGGGCTAGAGGCCGAGCGGGAAATAGCTCGGCCTCTACTTTTTCAACAGCCACTTCATCAGTGGGCCGCTACTGATGCTGGTAGCAAGCGCCATAATCAAAAGTGAAACAAAAACCTTTTCGTTGATCAATCCATTTTCAAGTGCAACGATGGCTAAGATGATTCCCATAGCACCTCGTGCATTCATACCTGCAGCTGCAGCAAAAGCTTCGCGCCAAGTATATCCACCTAAACGACTGCCAATACCGCAGCCTAAAATTTTCCCAGCAAAAGCAATGAATACGATAATCAAAGTTAGTTGCAGATCGAAGTTGTCAATAAAGTTGACGTGCAATCCAATCGACACAAAAAAAAGCGGGGCAAAAATATTGTTGATGAACTGATGAACGATTTCCTTTGCGCGCTCGCTAAAATGTTCTGAATCGCCAAGGGCAACGCCAACAATGAATGCGCCAAAGATCGCATGAATTCCAATCGACTCAGTAAAAGCCGCAGCCATAAAACACAATGCCAGCGAAACCGAAAGCACTCCGCCAGGCCATGCTAACTTGTTGTTGATCCACGGAAGAATTCGGTTCAAAAGTCCGCGACCAAGTGTGAGCATAACTACCGCGAAGGTTATGGTCAAACCGATCGTTGATAGAATTGAGACGTGGCCGCCTTTGCTGATAAAGCCTAGAATTACAGAAAATACGATCCAGCCAATGACATCATCGATCATCGCAGAAGTTACAACAAGCAAGCCCATGCGTGTTTTAAAAATATTCAGGTCCATTAAAATGCGGACGATTACAGGTAGCGCAGAAATGGCCATGGCTGTACCCATAAAAAGCGCAAACACCATGTGGTGTTGAGTGTTGGCTATACCAAAAAATCTCGGAAAGAAATAGGGGAAAATAAATCCCAACAAGAAAGGAATCACCAAACCAAATAAACTTGTTGAAAGGGCTTGCCTCCTTTGTTGCCATACAATGTGCAGATCCACTTCCAATCCGGCAATAAAAAGTAACATCACCATGGCCGCCTGAACAAACCCAGAAAGAATAATTGCGTTGGAGCTCGGCATTGGAAAAAGCCAATGAAACCAGTCGGGGTTAATCATGCCTAAGACCGTTGGCCCCAATAATAATCCGCCAATGATTTCACCCACTACCGCTGGCTGTTTGAATTTTCTGGATGCCTCGGCAAAGAGGCGTGCAATCAAAAGCATTACGCTCAACTGAACCAACAGATGGATAACATCTTGATGACTGAGCCTACCCACGCTTTGCCTCCTTTCTTTCGTTTACAACCAAAAGATTGCAAGGCATGTCCGCAAAAATATATTCAAGGTCGTGCGGAAAAATCCGATCGAAAAAAGAGAGTCTTCGTTGAGGTGCACCTACTACCAAAAGATCAGCCTGCTTGCGTTCAACAAATCGCCTTAGTTCAAAACCAGATTTGCCGGCCAGCATTTTAATATTGATTTTGGTTTTTGCGTGAGGAATTCTTGCCAAAATTTTTTCTACAGCTTCAATTTCTTCGCGCACTAAATTCTGTTTGTTCTCATTGTACTCCTGCGCTGTGAGCTGTTCGTTAGCCGTTAAGGTAAGTCCCATCATTTTTAATTCGCGTACAACATGAACCCACGATGAACTTTCCTTCTCTGAAATATAACAAGCCATAGCAATAGCCAATTCTATGTGCGCACTGTCTTCTGCATTGACAACAAGTTGTTGCAATGGTTTTGGTTGAAGTGATGGACTGTTGACCATGTAAACAGAACATTCTGATTTGCGCATAATAGCTCTGGCAACGGAACCGATGTATCGCTGCAACACGTTTTCCCTTTTTAGAGCTCCAGCCACCAGAAGGTCAATATTTTTCTCGCGGCACGCCTTGAGAATTTCTTTTTCAGGTTTGCCTGTTCGCCAAACTACTTTGTACCCCGAAACGTTGACTTCCTCAGCCAGCTTCATGATTTTCTTTTCTTCTTTCTCGCCATCTTCACTCACATGAATTAAAATCAATTCCGCCTCAAAAATCCTGGCCAATCGTGCAGCCTCGGTAAGCATGGCAGCCGCTGTGGGGGAGAACGCGATCGCTAAACCAACCTTATTGATGCTAAGATTCATACCTTAAAATAACACGGATGATTTTGTTCTCCATCATATTTGAAGAATATCTTTGCAGGTATGTTATCCCGGCTTAAAAAAGTGCCTATTCTTTTAGAGAAAGAGACCTTTGCCTCACGAAATACTTATAAGCGAGCCGTGCTTCGTGGCCAATTAAGTCTGTTGGGAATATTGGTCGGCATGATTTATACATTACTTGATCTTTCCAATAACTTATACGTTAGCCTTCCCTTTTATTTCTTTTTGATTTCTCTTTGCGCCATCGTCTTTTGGATCAATCGCATTGGGAAATATTTTTTGGCTAACGTTATTTTTCTTCTCGTCTTACTTTTTCTGATTTATGTCTTTGCAGATAATGATCACAACCACACCGGTGTGGGTACCTATTTCATTATGTATGGATTGATTGCTTTAACGCTGACAGGTTATGAAAATCTAAGATGGGGTTTATTTTTCTGTGCCTTGGCTTTGGTTGGCTTTTTTATTGCCTACTACGTGGAGTTGCCTCCGATTATTCACCGGGTAAATTATTCTGGGAATTACGTCAACGTTTCTTATTTCACCAATTTCTTTGTTTCGTTTTTGGTGGCTTTGCTTCTTTTGTTTTTTTCGATGAACATCAACTACAAAACGGAGCAAGACCTTATGCTAAACAATCAGTTGTTGGCGAAGACAAATCAAGAGTTAGATCGATTTGTTTATAGTGCCTCTCATGATTTACGAGCACCACTCAGTTCAATATTGGGGTTGATTGAAATTGCGCAACGCAGCGATGACGCCAATGAAGTAAAGCATTGCCTTGAACTAATGAAAATGCGCATAGCCGATTTGGATTCGTTCATCCGCGAGATTATTGATTACTCTCGCAACTCACGTCAGGAAATTCGAGTTGAAAATTTTTTGCTTTACGAACTAGTGGATGAAGTAATTAACGCTCTTAAGTTTGGCGATGGTATGAAAAATATTTCAATAAAAAATTTAGCGCCAAAAGATCTGAAGATAAACACCGACCGCTCACGAGTAAAAGTGATTCTGACAAATCTGATCGGCAATTCTTTAAAATACAGGAACCAACGCCACGACCACCCCGAAGTAATTATCAAAGGAGGAGTGAATGGAAATTCGCTCAAGATGCAAGTTGAAGATAATGGTATTGGCATCATGGCCGAGCACTTGCCAAAAATATTTGAAATGTTTTACCGTGCCTCTGAAAAATCGGAAGGCTCGGGTTTAGGATTATACATCGTAAAAGAAACACTCGATAAACTGAATGGCAAAATTGACGTGAAGTCCACCTATGGACTTGGCTCAACATTCACTTTCGAAATTCCAACTTCGTAAAACTTACAAACCTGTTTTGGAGTGATTGTGACTACTGAGCACATCCAACGAAACAGCGAGACTCACTTCATGTGTTGTAAAATTCAATGCAGAATTTTTACCGGGCAACTCAAATACATAACCCAATCGGTAGTTACTCATTACTGCCTGCACTAACAAACCATACGTGTTGAGTTTACGAGTGAATACTCCTGCTGTATAAAGTTTATTGAAAACAAAATTTGCGTTTATATCCGCTGAGATTGGTGTGCCTCCAGTTGCACGAATTAAAGTTGACGGTTTAAACTGGATGCGATCGCTTAAATAAAAAAGGTATGATCCATACAGATAAAAATTTTGGCCATAGACCTGTATGCTCTGACCACCCTGGCTCACTGTAGATGGTAACATCCTGGGCACCGATAAGCTTAATGTATATCGATCGCTTTGTAATAAAACACCCACGCCTGTGTTGAATTTTGTTTCTGTGAATTGAGCAAATGCTGGGTCTGGATTGTTCAGTACTCGCACCGCGTTGGGGTCGGTGGCAAAACGAGTAAAGCCTGCTTGCATCCCGAAAGAAAAAGTACTGTTTGTTAGTTTAATCCGATAGGCAAAAGTTCCTCCATATTGAGTTGTCTTGATATCACCTAGTTGATCTTGCAATACGATGAGGCCCGCGCCAATTTTATTCTGCATCAGTGCTATGTGGCCATTTGCACTAAATGTAGTTGGGCCACCTTCAATGCCCGACCACTGCGAACGATACGCTACAGAACCATAAAGCCGTTCGGTGCTCCCCGCGAATGCAGGATTGATCAGCATTGGGTTATTGTAGTATTGGGAGTAAAGAGGGTCTTGCTGAGCAAGAGCTTTGCTGACCAAAAGAGACAAGATTACGATAGGTATAAATTTCATGTTAAGTTTTCTTTTTGATATTATTTTTCGTCAGCATAATTATTGTCTCCGAAGGGAAATGAATCCCGTCTTTGTTTTCTTTCCACTTGCAAATTCTATTCGGTAGAAATAAACTCCTGAAGGGAGTGCACTTCCACCATCGCTCTCGCCCGTAAATTTTACTGAGGAATTATTGTAGTTCTCACCATGCCAGACTTGATTCTCCCATCGATCGAAAATGTAAACTGAATTGGTTTTAGTATCGGGAAGAACATCTATGTACTCTACAACTAAAGATGGGTTTTTGCCACTTGGAGATATGCCGTTATAGACTACAATATCTCCAACTACTTCTATAAAGATCTGTTGTGTTGCACAAGCGCCAGCTTTATCGCAGGCTTTAATAGTTAGTGAATCTTTTCCTGCATACGCAACATCAGCGTAATCAACCGTCAAAACCCCCAACGAATTAATGGATGCTGTGCCGTGTACAGGAGGCACAATTACTTCTAAAGAAGAAGTATCTAGATCATTATTTGGGGTTGAAATAAGAGAAATTAAATTCACTGATGCGGAAGCCCCAATTTGTGTTACAACTTTTGTTGAGCTTATAGTCGGAGGGTTGGCTGAGACGCATGTTATCAGCGCCTGCCAATCGGTAGAAAAATTATCTTGCCACAAAAACTCAAAAGTTAATTCGCCCCCTGATCCTGTCGCAGTAATATCTGACGGCAAAGAATTTCCTGTTAATGACGCCACCTGAGGCGATGAAGTTGTGGGTCCATCGTACACATTCAAAATATCGCCTGCTGAAAAGGAAGAAAAAGAAACTTTGATTTTATCTCCAGAATTCACGGGCACAAAAGTTTCAATGTGATCATTCGTATCATTGGGCGCATCGAAAGAAACATTGCAGGCTTGAATGGTTCCATCAGTCATAGCTGTTTGTGTTGTGACTGTAAAGTCAGTTGTAGATGTAGCTGTGGTTCCGTTAGCGGTTACTGAAATCAGACCGGTTGTTGCCCCACTGGGAACAACAACAATTAGTGAGTCTATTGTGCTACGCTTTACAGTTGCAGTTACGCCATTAAACTTAACAACATTGTTTGCTGGGGTGAGGTCAAAGTCAGTTCCTGTAATTGTAACATAAGAACCAACCACTCCATTATCAGGCGAAAAACCTGATATACTGACGAAGGGAGTTAGGGTTGTTTTGAACATGATACCTGCGCTATTTACTCCGCCACTGTTGGTCATTCCATAGAGAAAACTTCCGTTGATCAACAATGAACTCATCGGGTTCTGTCCATCAACAAAGTTCATGAACTTTTGAAAGCCAGTTCCATCCGGTTTGATTCTAAAGAGCGTGCCCCATGAACCAGTGTACCCATAACCAGAAGGTGCACCATTATATTCTGTAACTCCGTACAAATACCCGCTATTCGGAATCAAAGCTCCTCGTGGCTCTGATCCACTGGTGGTTGATTCAAAATCAAAAAGTTTAGAGGGGCTTGTTCCATCCGTCTTAACTTTAATAATGGTCCCGTTGCCGTTTGCACCCCCGCTGATAGCCATAGCATATAAAAAAGTGCCATCGTAATAAAGTTCACTCGAAGGTGTGTCGCCAAAATTGGGTCCGTCAAAATCAATGACTTTTAAATATCCGGTTCCGTCTGGTTTGATTTTGAAAATCGTTCCATTGCTTGTGGAGCCATAAGAGGATGTTCCATAGAGGAAAGTTCCATCAGAAATAAGTGAACCCTGAGGATATGCTCCATTGGAAGTATTATCGAAATCAAGAATTTTTGTTAACCCCGTTCCGTCAGGTTTAATTTTAATTATCGTTCCAAATCCATACTGCCCACCCTGATTTGACATCGCGTATAAAAATGTGCCATCAGACAAAAGAGAACCATAAGGATATGATCCGTTAACCTGATCAAAATCGTACAAGTTGGTGAAGCTTGAGCCATCAGGTTTGACTTTGAAAATAATTCCAAAGTCATTTAGTCCACCTGAATTTGTCATTCCATAAAAGAAAGTCCCATCATAGATAAGCGAGCCATTTGGGTTTCGTCCGCTGTTTACTCCATCAAAATCAAAGAGGCTAGTGTATCCGCTTCCGTCTGGCTTTACTTTGAAAATATTTCCGAAATTGCTGAGCCCTCCGATGCTGGTCATCCCATAAAGAAATGTGCCATCAGAAAACAGAGAGCCATTGGGGGTGCTGCCATTGCGTTGAAAGTAATGAAACTTATTGTAGCCACTTCCATTGGCATTGATTGAAAAAAGCGTGCCCACATAACCAATGCCTGTGCCGTCATCTCCAGACCTTGTTCCGTATAATGTTGTTCCTATCATGGATAAACTGCCTTCCGGAATTCCTCCGTATTCACTAACATCGAAATCCAAAATTTTTACAAATTCAGTTCCATCAGGCATTATCTTAAAGGCAGTGCCAACACTATTTGCACCACCCGAAGAAGTTGTACCATAAAGGAGTGTGCCGTCTGAAATAAGAGAACCATAAGGTGTTCCTCCAGTCGTATTATCTAAATCAAGTAATGTAGAAAAAGCTGTTCCGTCTGGGGCGATTCTGAATATTGTTCCTGAAGAAAACTGCCCACCCTGACTTGTCATGCCATAGAGGTATGTGCCGTCACCAATTAATGAATTGCCAAAAGGACCACCACCATGAGTGAGGTCAAAATTTTTCAGGTTTGAAAAACCTGTTCCATCGGGTTTAATCCTAAAAATGCTACCGTAGGGGTTGGCTGATCCGTTATTTGTCATTCCGTATAGGTAAGTATTGTCAAAATAAAGAGTACCATAGGGATGACCTCCGCTAACGAAGTAATCAAAATCAAAGAGATCGGTAAAGCCCGTTCCATCGGTATTTATTTTAAAGACTGTTCCAGAGCCTTTTGCTCCGCCACCAGTGGTCATTCCGTAAAGTGAGGTTCCATCTGAAATCAGAGACCCATAAGGTGTTGCACCAGACGTAGCAAAAGAAAAATCAAAAAGTTTCGCGAAGCCTGTTCCGTCTGTTTTCAGTTTAAAAATTGTTCCATTGTCGTTTGCCCCACCAGAAGCTGCCATTCCATAAAGAAATGTTGATCCATCATAAAAAAGCGATCCGTAAGGATTGCTCCCATTCGCTCCGTCAAAATCGAGCAGCTTGGTAAAACCAGTGCCATCCGGTTTGATTTTATAGATTGTACCAAGATGGTTTACTCCTCCTCCAAAAGTCATTCCATAGAGAAATGTACCATCAGTAATTGGCGCACAAGGGCGGTGACCAAGAGTGGTTCCAAAGTCAAGGAGCTTGGTGTACTGAGCAAAAGAATTGTTCGATAAAAGTTGCGTTACAGCAAACAGCACAACGCACGAAATCAATCTGTGAAATTTATAGGTGGCCAATCTTTTGAAATCCATTTTATCTTGATTGATGGTAAGTAAAGTCAAATTCATTGAGCGGTAAGCTCTAAAATTTGAAATTACAGATTTGCCAACAATTCTAAAATCAGAAATGGCAAAACCACATTTTGGATTGAATATAACAAAGAATGAATCCGTCATGAAGGTCCTAGCATTCATCCTGATCATTCCCTTCTTAAAGAAATAAAACCCGTTTCTGTTTTGCGTCCGCTCGCGAATTGAATTTTGTAGAAATAAACACCCGAAGGGAGTGCCGACCCATTATCGCTATTACCGGTGAATACCACTAAAGTATTGTCGTAGTTCGAACCATGCCAAACTAAATTTTCCCAGCGATCGAAAATATCAACGGTGTTGACTTTTGTGTCTTGTAAAACATCGATGGATTGGATGATGAATTTTGGATTTGCACCGTTAGGTGAAATTCCATTGTAAATTGTGATGTCGTTTCTAGCATCAACCTGAATGGAAAAATCCTGAGAGGCACATCTTCCGTTTTTGTCGCAGGCTTGTATTGTAATCTGCTCTGTGCCCACAAAAGATTTTCCTTTATAATCAATAGTCAAAATTCCATTGGCATCGATTGTTGCACTTGCACCACTTGATGGAGGCGTAACAATTTCAAGAGAGCTGAGATCAAGATTGGCTGTTGAAATTAGTGGTTTTAAATCCAGTATTACTTTACCACCTACTTGCGTGTCGAGCGGCTGAGTTGTGATCACAGGAGCAGGGCAATTATTAACGCTGACAAATAAACCTTCATCATTTGTAAAAGTTGTATTAGCAAAATCTCCATCAATCTTGCAACGATAGCGACCTGCACCAAAACTTGCTGCGGTATTTACTGATAAAGTTGATGTGGCTACGTTAGAATAATTTGTATTGTTGGTAAGATCAGCAAATGGAGCAATTCCATCTGATGAAAATTGCCATTGATATTTAATGTTGCTTGTGCCGCTTGCTGCCGTTGTAAATGTAGCCATATCTCCGGGGCAAGCAGAAAAATCGGAAGGTTGTGTAGTGATATTTATAGTGGCACATCCCGTTGTAAGAATTATGGCATTCACATTTGTCTTTGTACTAACACAAGTGCCATTGGTGATTGCCACCGAATAAGCAGCCGTAGCTGAAAGCAAAGGAGTTGTATATGTGCTGTTGTTCTGACCACTGATTAATCCATTTTGGTCGTACCATAAATATTGACCAGCGCTTCCACCCGATGCAGAAAGCAAAATGCTTCCTGGTCCGCAGTTACTCACATCCGATGCCATCGGAGCAGCAGGTACTGAATTGACTGTAAATGAAACTGTGTTTGTGTAAACGGGTGTGGCAAAGTCGCCCGTGATTTTACAGCGATAGGTTCCGTTACCAAAATTTCCGGTGCTGTTAATAGTTAAAGATGCTGTTGAAACATTGGAGTAGCCACCCGTATTTGTCAGATCAGTATAACCTCCTGTTCCTACGTTAAAAATTTGCCACTGATAAGCTACGTTAGTTGTTCCGCTCGCTCCTGTGGTAATGCTTGGTGTTGCTCCATCACAAACTGAATAGACTGACGTTGGTTGTGGAGAAATGGATAACGTTGGAAAAGAAATGAAATTTTGAAAAATTGAAAGCGTAGCATTGGTTGGTCCGGTTCTGGAAATAATGATGTCTGTTTTGCTATCGAGATTAACGTCTGCAAGGGCAAGAATTTTTGGAACAGTTGTTCCCAACGAATAAGTAACAGCCGATGAAAATGAAATTGAACCAAGGGTGCTTGTATTTCTATAAATAGAGAAAGATCCGTTGCTTCCAGACGGATTATTTATTGTAACAATTTCTGGTTTGCCATCACCATCAATGTCTGCCACATCAAGCCCTGTGCAAACATTAGGTGCAGCGAAATCACTCCGTGTAAAGCTCAAGTTACCAACCGTGCTCGTGTTGAGGTAAACAGAAATATTTGGAGACCCTGCATATCCTAACGCCACATCCATTTTCCCATCACCATCAAAATCAGCGGTGCTGATGTACTGAGGTGTGAAGAGTGCCGAAAAGCTGGATAGACTATTAAATTGAGATGAAGTCATTACTTGCTTCAACCCTGCATTGAGCATTATTTTCAAAGCGAAAGTTGAATTACTCCATCCATAGGCTATGTCTTCGAAGCCATCGCCATCTAAGTCAGCAGCAGCAATTCCAACAACTGATCCGCCTGCTGAATAGACCAAAGGGCTAGTTGAGATCGATGCTAGGCTTCCGCTATAAACGAAAGGAGCACTAGTATTCGTAAAGTTTTCGTACACCTGTATTTGACTGCTTGAAGTCGAGATTACAACTTCAGGTTTACCATCTAGATTAAAATCATGATTCGTTAGCAACCAATTTGCATTGCTGATGGGTGAAGGTGTATTTGCGCTGAAGGAAATAGGGTTAGGAGAAATTCCCTGTCCTGCAAACATGCTTCCGTTGGTCACTATATCTAATACTCCATTTCCATCCAAGTCGGTGGCGTGCAAATGCGATGCACTGTTTAGTGTATTGGCTGACTTAGTAAAACTTGATGTTGTAAGGTTAGCACCAGCAGCTGAAATTGTATTGGCGTAAATTTTCGCTGTACCACTGTCATCGATAATAATGTCGGGTTTGCCATCTTGATCGAAATCAGCTACAGCTAAACCTGGGTTTGCCGCGAAAGAAGATAAATTAAAATCAACACTACCATTGAATGTTGATGCATTGATGGCACCCCCAAGACCATTGTTGAGCTGCGTATAAAATTGCGTAGGCGAAAATGCCTGAAGGCCATGAAGCGTTGCTGATATTCTATTATAAGATGAGCCCGCTGGTGCACTTATTTGAAATGAGGTGTTTGACACATTAGAAGCTGTTGATACAATGCCTATTCCTGAAACTTGAGGAATTGTGTTTTTAGTATTTAAATAATTTCCTGTAACTGTAATTGCGCTTCCGCTTGGTGCACTCAAAGGGTTGACTGCCGTGATCTGTGGTGGTTGAAAACTTTCGTTATGAAAAATATAAATCCCGGCTTGGCCTGCCGGTAAACCACCAGCTGAAGAAACAAACGCAGCTTCGGGTTTATTGTCACCATCAACATCGGCAACCACGGGGCTTAATCCAAAAACATTGGTAGTTGCTGGAGTACTGCCTTGAAATACTATTGTAGGAGTGAAGGAAGACGAACTAAGATTTCCGGCCGTACCAACATTTTGTAACACGGCTAAATCACTGTAGCCACTCATCAACACATCGGGCAAACCATCGGCATTGATATCGCCAAGTGAAATGCCCAGTGGGTTGGACAATTTATTCGTCACCTGAAAAGCCGCGCCAAAAGAAGTTCCATCAAACGTGCCCCCAGCATAAATATTTTTTGAAAAATAAACGTAGTTGGATCCGTACACGCTCCAAACTAAATCTTGCTTGTTATCTGCATCAAGATCTGCAATTGCTATTTGCACTGTGTAGGCAACAATGGCAGGCACGGTAAATGGACTCGCCATTGAAATGGTTCCGGGCGATGAATTGTTTTGATAAATAGATAGCACGGCATTGTTATAGCCTGGGCAAACAATTTCAGGCTTTCCGTCTCCATTCAAATCGCCAATGGCTATGTCGCTATAACCGCTGGTAGTTGTTGCGCTGATGGATGCTCCATATGAAAAATCGATATTGCCCGGTGTACTCAAGTTCTGACAAATGAAAACATTACCGGGTGCCGTGCCGGTTGTAAAAACAAAATCCGTTCGGCCATCAACATCAAGGTCTCCGGCAGCCATGTACAAAGAAGAATAATAGTTGTATGCAAAGAAGACAGGGTTAGCAAACGAAATATTTCCTGGCGTGCTAGTGTTTCTATACACGGCTAAATAACCTGTAGAATTATTTGCCGTTGAGGCAGCCACATCGAGAAGCCCATCGCCATCCACATCCGTTACTAACACTTCCGATAAATACACGGCTGGTCCACCCGGAATAGTTGTAAGGGTAGGAAGTGCTGTTGCCGAGGCGAAAGAAGAAGTGCTTACTGTGCCTCCAGTTCCCAAATTTCTAAATGAATAAATTTTTGCGGTAGAAGTTTCTGTCGACACAAAGTCAATCCAGCCATCACCATCTAAATCGCCTTTGTCCATATTTCCAAAACCATTGGAGGCAGCACTGTTGGTAGCAAGTACGGTGGAGTAACCCATCTTCATGGAAGAAGGAATTATTCTACTCCCGTAATCTTTGTTGTTATCAAATAATGGGTTGAAATTTTGCGGACTTACTGCTTGTAATCCGTTACTGAGATTTTCTATAGTTATCGGCCCATATGCTGCGCTAGTAGGAACAGTAACCGACAATTGTGTACTCGAAGCGCTTGTCACCGTTGCAGATATACTTTTGAAGTACACCGCATTTTGC